>JACCYX010000286.1 GCA_013696265.1 Chloroflexia bacterium | reverse complement strand
TCCTTGACGAGCAGCAAATAGTCGCCCCCGGCCGCCCGGACCTGGGCACAGAGGGCGTGTTGGCAAAACAGGGCGTCGCCCGTGAGCACCCGTCCGTGCCAGTCCAGACGATCGAGCAGCGTGGGGGCGACGGTCAGCTCGGCCTCGGCCTTGCCGACGGCGGTGGTGATCGGTTCCTGGGCGAGGACGATGCCCGCCTCGTGGCAGAAGGCGCTCAGGGCATGGACCGGGCCATCGGCGGCAACCCGCAATCGCCCGCGCTGGGCCTTGCCATCGATGGCGATCCCTTGGGGCGGTGAAACAGCGCCTGAGCGTCTCGGCGAGGACGGCCCCATCCAGCTTGCGGAACACCCGCCGCATGGTGGACTGGCGCGGTGTCCGACCCTCCGCGAAGCCGAGCGTGCGGCGATGGCCGGGTGCCTGGCGGGCACCCCATTCCGCAATTGCCAGGACGGACAGATGATTGGCGAGGATGGCGCTCACCGCCAGGGTCAGGATCGCCGCCAAGGGGTAGGGCACACTCGCCGCCCGGCGGGGATCGGGCACGTCGGCAACGGCGGCGGCCAGGCTCCGCGGGGACACGGCGACCGGGCTTGCGGATACCGGAGACTGCAGGCGGGGCTCCTTTGGGGAAGGCAAACGCGTCGAACACGTTCATCTTCCCACAGGGGCTTCCCCACGACGACTCCCTACTCACGCATAAGCCCTGCGTTCTCGGCGGAGCCCCTTGCCAACTCCAGAACCCCCGGTACAATCTCAATCCACGCGAAGCGGGGTTTCCGTGAAGGCTTGCGGATTGGCGGCTGCCAACCTGAGGATCACGTTTTGCCTTCGCGATGGCTGAGTGGAAGGGCAAGGCACGATGACGCACGCCGGCGATCGCGAATCGGGCGTGGGACCCGGCCCCGGACTGGCCGAACCGGAGACCGTTCCCCGGGCCGCCTCGGCCCTCGTCCTTCACGAATCGTGGGCGGTCGCGCTCGAACACGCCACCGACCAGGTGATGGCGCCGGGCGACCCCGCGCCGGACGTGCTGCTGCTCTTCGCCAGCGCCGCCTACGCGGCGGATTTCCCCCAGCTGGCGCGGGCCGCCCGGCGGCGAACCGGCGCCAGGGCCATGATCGGCTGTTCCGCCAGCGGATTCCTTGCCTCGGGAATCGAAGTCGAGGACCAGCCGGGGCTGGCGGTCATGGCCTGGTGGCTGCCTGGCGCGCGCCTGTATCCGGTGCGCCTGCACCAGGAACATATCGGGCGGCTCGGCGATGCCGCACTCTGGCGGGAGGTGAACGACATCCCCGTGGACGGTGTCAATTCATGGCTGGTGTTCGCCGAGCCCTTCCGCATCGATGCCCAGGCGCTGATCCAGGGACTCCAGCATTGCTCGCCTTCAGCCACGATCATGGGCGGCATCGCCTCGGGCATGGTAGGCGAGCGTACCTCCGGCGTTTTCTTCGACGATGTGTTCTACGAAGAAGGGGGCATCGCCCTCGGCATCGGCGGGCCCTTCACCCTGTCGCCCCACGTCTCCCAGGGCTGCGACCCCATTGGCGAGTCGTGGACGATTACCGAGGCCGAGCACAACACCCTGATCGGCATCTCGAACCGGCCGGCGCTCGAACTGCTGCAAGCCACCATCAACGGCCTGCCGCCGGAGCGCCGCGAGCGGGCCCCGAACAACGTCGTCGTCGGGCTCGCCGGAGATGAGTACCGGGACCGGTTCCAGCGGGGGGATTTCGTGGTCCGGGGCATCCTCGGCATCGACCCCAAACGGGGCTCGATCGCGATCGGGGGCGTGCCGCGGACCGGGCAAACCGTTCAGTTCCACCTGCGGGACGCGCGGTGCGCCAGCCACGATCTCGCGCAGATGACGCGGGCGGCGACCTCACGGTCCGCGTCGGGAACCATCGTCGCCGCCGTGCTCTGCACCTGCGATGGCCGGGGCCAGGCGCTCTTCGGCAGACCAGGCCACGATACCGATTTGGCCAGCGCCGCGCTCAACGGCGTCCCGCTGGCCGGGGCGTTCTGCCTCGGGGAAATCGGTCCGCTCGGCGGCCGCGCCGTCCTGCATGGCTTCACCGCCACGCTGGGCGTGCTTCGCCACCACCCGGAGCGGGTGCCAGGCTCAGATGGGGGATAATGATGGGGCGAGATA
>JACCYX010000280.1 GCA_013696265.1 Chloroflexia bacterium | reverse complement strand
CCCCCTCGCGGAACCGCCGCCACCGCCGCGAGCGCCCCGCGGACCTTGAACGAGCCGGTTGGCTGCATCGACTCCAGCTTGAGGTGGCACGTCGTGCCCGGGATGGCCGTTGCCACGAGCGGGGTCGGGGCGAGATGCTCGCCGATCACCCGCCGGGCATGCTCCAGATCCGCCTCGGCGGGTGGGCGGACCAGGCGTCTGGTGTCGTGCCGGCTGTTGGTCATGGGAAGTTTGGGCTCCTGGCACTATCCGATCGTCCATCCGAGTGTACGTGGCGTCACTCCGTCTGTCGCGCTCATTCGGATGTCAAATCGGTCCAGAGGCGCTATTGTTGTAGGGCAATTTACGACAGCAGAAGCTGGGCAACCGGTCGACGCAAGAGGGACGCAACCTGGGGCCACGCACCGCCCGACATGGCCGATTGGCGGTCGCCACATTTCTGTTCGGCAACGCCGTTTCCCTGATCGGGAATGCGCTGCTGATGGTTGCGCTCCCCTGGTTCGTGATCGAGACTACCGGCAGCGCCGGGCGCACCGGCCTGATCGGCATGATGTCCGCGCTGCCGGCTCTCGCTTCCGGCATTCTCGGAGGCGTGCTGGTCGATCGGCTCGGCGGCCGCCGGATGAGCGTCATTTCCGACATCATCAGCGGTGTCGCCGTGCTGCTGATCCCGCTGCTCTACCAAACGGTCGGCCTCAACTTCGCCGGTCTCATGCTCCTGGTCTTCGCCGGGGCGGCGCTCGACATTCCCGGCGTCACCGCTCGCCGCCTGCTGTTGCCGGAACTGGCGCGGGACGCGAATACCCGTGACGAAGCGATTACTTCAGCTTACGAAACCATGCAGGGAGCGTCCTTCATCATCGGCCCCGCCCTCGCCGGGGTGCTCATCGTGTGGATCGGCACGGTCAACCTGTTGTGGCTGACCGCCGCCGGGTTTGGGATTTCCGCCTTGTGCATCGGCCTCTTCTCGCCGGCTGGCAAGCACGTGCCAGATCCCGAAGGACCGCCGGTCGCGACCGGGGCGGTGGCGGAGATCAAGGCCGGGTTTCGCTACCTGCGGACCGACGCCCTGCTGCTCTCGCTCGCCATCGGCCTGACCCTCATGAACGTGCTGTACACCCCGTTCTGGTCGGTGGTGTTGCCGGTGTTGATCGACGACCGGTTCGGCAACGCCAGCCGGTTCGGCCTGATGCTCTCGGCCTTCGGTATCGGCGCCGTGGTTGGCGGTATGCTCTACGGCATGGTTGGTCACCGTCTCCGGCACCTTCGACGAGCGCTGTTCCTGACCGGGGTGGGCTCGTTCGCCGCCATGCTGTGGATCATGGTTCCCGGTGTGCCCTACCCGGCGCTAATCGTCCTGGCGCTGGCGGTGGGCGTGATCGGGGGACCGATCGATCCCATGCTCGTCAACGTGCGGATGGAACGGATTCCCGAAGCGCTCCGGGGACGCGTGTTCGCGACCTTTTCCGGTCTCGCCAGCGCGGCCACCCCCCTCGGGATGGTCGCCGCCGGCTGGCTCCTGGAGGCCACCGGCGAGCGGACCGGCTTGCTGGTGATCGCGGTGATCGTCACCCTCTTCACGATTGGCTTGTGGCTCACGAAGCCGTTGCGGCAAATGAACGTCGCGAGCGTCGAGACGGTTGCCGCAACCTCAACCACTACGCCCGGTCGAGCACCGTCGGGACGTCCAAATCCGCGAACGGATTCGGGATCGAGCTGAGCAGCAGGTGGGTGTACTCGTCTTGGGGGTTCGCGATCACCTCGTGCGAATCGCCCTGCTCGACAACCTTGCCGTGGTTGAGGACCATGATTTCGTCGGCCAGCATCCGGGCGCTCAGCAGGTCGTGCGTGATGTAGAGCATCGCGATATTCGTGTCGCGCACGAGCCGGTTCAGGATTTCCAGGATTTCGGCCCGGATCGAGACATCGAGCATCGAGGTCGGTTCGTCCGCGATCAGGATGTCGGGATCGGGCGCGAGCGCCCTGGCCACCACCACCCGCTGCCGTTGCCCGCCGGAGAGCTGGTGGGGATTCTTGTCGATGAAGCGCGAGGCGGGCGTCAGCCCAACCGCCTCCAGCATCTCGATCGCGCGGGCTCGCGCCGCCTTGCCGCCCATGCCCTTGTAGTTCTGGAGCGGCCGCATCAGCGAATGCAGTACGGTGTGGGCCGGGTTGAGCGCGGAGTAGGGATCCTGGAAGACCATCTGGATATGGCTCCGGTAGTCCCGCAGCGCCTTGCCGCGAAGCGACCGCACTTCCGTCTCGCCGAACCGGATCGAACCGGTGTCGTACTTCTCGATCCCGGTCACCAATTTGGCAATCGTGCTCTTGCCGCTGCCGGATTGGCCGACAAGCGCCGTGATCTTGCCGCGTTCCAGCGTGAACGAGACGTCATCGACGGCGACCACGGTCGATGCCTTGAGACCCCGTCGCCTGGAAAACGTTTTGCCGAGATTGGCGACCGTCATCACCACCGGCTCGGTTTTCGCCGGCGGCTTGAAGAGGAACCCGCGTTGCGCCTCGGCCCCGGACGCACGTTCCCCATCGGCATCGCCGGATTCGCCCGCCGGGACCCAGAGTTCGCGGTAGGCGTCGAGCAGCATGCTGGAGTAGGGGTGTTTGGGGTGTTCCAGCAGTTGCCGGGCCGGTTGGGTATCGACGATCTGCCCGTTGTACATCACCGCCACGCGGTCGGAGACCTCCATGATCGCCCCGAGGTCGTGGCTGATGATGAGAACCGAGAAGCCGAGCCGCTGTTGCAGTTCCTTCAGGTTCTGGAGGATCGAGCGCTGGACCACGACGTCGAGACCGGTCGTCGGCTCGTCGAGCAGCACGAACGACGGTTCGAGCACGAGCGAGAGCGCCAGGCAGACTCGCTGCTTCATGCCCCCGGAGAGTTCGTGCGGGAAGAACTTGAGATACCGCGGCTCGATGCTGACCATCTCCAGCACCTCTTCGGCGTGGCGCCGGGCGGCGGCGTCCGAGTCGTCGGTGTGGGTCTGGATCGTATCGACGAACTGCCGCTCGATGTTGATGACCGGGTTGAGCGAGTTCATGCTGCCCTGGAAGACGGTCGAGATGTCCTTCCAGCGCAACCGGCGCAGTTCCTCGTCCGAGAGGTGGGTAATGTCCGTACCCTTGTAGAGCGCCCGCCCGCCGGTGATCGTGCCGGGCGGGTCGAGCAGCCGGATCGCGGCGTTGCCGAGCGTCGATTTGCCGCTGCCCGATTCGCCGACGAGACCGACGATTTCGCCTTCGTTGACGGTCAGGTTGGCGTCGATCACCGCCTTGAACGGCGGCTTGCGTTTGGTCATATAGGTGACGTTGAAATCCTGGACCTCAAGGATGGCCATCGGGTTACTCCTCCCGCAGGTGGGGGTTGCTGATGGCATCGACCCCGAAGTTGATGAAGGTGAGCGCCGTGATCAGGAGCGCCAGGCAAAGACCGGGCGGAACGATCCAGGCCCACTGGCCGGTCAGCAGCGCCCCGGAGTTGTTGGCCCACTGGAGCATCGTGCCCCAACTGATCGTCAGCGGGTCGCCGACACCGAGGAAGGCGAGTCCGGCTTCGGCGCCGATCGCGGCCGTGGCGGCGCCGATGTAGCCGGCGACGACGAGCGAGGTCATGTTCGGCATGATCTCGCGGAAAACGATCCGGGGCATGCTGTCCCCGGCGAAAATCGAGGCGGTAATGTAGTCGCGCTCCTTGAGCGTGATCATCTGGGCCCGCTTGACGCGGGCGCCCCAGGCCCAGCCGGTGATCCCGATCACGATGATGACG
Source organism: Chloroflexia bacterium (assembly GCA_013696265.1). Lineage (GTDB taxonomy): Bacteria > Chloroflexota > Chloroflexia > Thermomicrobiales > UBA6265 > JACCYX01. The sequence goes on along the minus strand of JACCYX010000280.1, from coordinate 2,082 downwards.
GTGGTCAGGCCCCGGACCGGCGAGTAGGCGGCCAGCACGACCATCAGGGGCAGGGTCGGCACCACCAGGGCGAGGTTGATGAAGAACGAGAGCGTCTCATCGACGAACCCGCCGACGTAGCCGGCGACCAGGCCGATCACGAGACCGATGACCGTCGCCAGCGCCCCGGCCAGGATGCCGACGATGATTGAGGCCCTCGCCCCCCAGATCAGTTGGGAGAAGATGTCTTGCCCGGCCTGGGTCGTTCCCAGCCAGTGGTCGGAATTGGGCGTCTGGAACGGCAGGAAATCGTTGTCGCGCGGATCGTAGGGAGCGAGCCACGGCGCGAAGATGGCCGCGAACACGAAGACCCCGAGCAGGACCAGCCCGAAGCGGGCCTTGCGGTTCTGCCAGACGATCCGCAGCCAGCCAGGAATCGGGATGCGCGATGTGCGATCCATCTCCTCTTCCTGGGCCGACCGCAAGTCGGGTTGGAGCGATTCTTCGCCAATGATCTGGCCTTCCTGAAGGGACATCAGCTTTCTCCTCCCCGGCGCACGCGCGGATCGATCACGCCGTAGAGCATGTCGGCCAGGAAGTTCGCGGTCAGCACGCCCACCGTGATGAAGAGGAAGATCGCCTGCATCAGCGGGTAGTCGCGGTTGCCGAGCGCGTCGAACATGAGCTGGCCCATGCCGGGATAGTCGAAGATTTGCTCGATGAAGATCGTGCCTCCGACCAGGCCGCCGAGCGAGATCGCGAATCCGGTCACGTTCGGCAGGATCGCGTTGCGGGCGCCGTAGGTCAGCGCGATCCTGCGGTCGGTCAGCCCCTTGGCGCGGGCGAGGCGGGTGTAATCCTCGCCGAGGGTCTGGACCATCGTGTTGCGCATGCCCATGATCCAGCCGATTGGCCCGACCACCATCAAGCAGAAAGCGGGGAGGATGCTGTGGTAGGCAGCGCTGCGGATGAAGTCCCAGTTCCAGCCGGCCGTCACCTCGCCGCTGTATCCGCCGCCGTCCGGGAACCACGCCAACTCGAAGGCGAAGAGGTAAACGATCATCATCGCGATCCAGAAGAAGGGGAGCGTGCCGAAGAAGCTCGACGCGGTTGTGATAACCGAGTCGAAGGCGCCGTTGCGGCGCCAGGCCGCCCAGGTGCCGACCAGGGTGCCGATGATGAACGAAAGGATTTGTGTGATTCCCACCAGCACCAGCGTCCAGGGGAGAGCCTCGCCGATCATGTGGGTGACGGTGTAGGGCATGTAGCTGTAGGAAATGCCGAACTCACCGCGCAGGATGGCGCCCATGTAGTCGACATATTGCTGGGGCAGCGGGTCGTCCGGCACCCCGAGCATGAGCCGGATCGCCTCGACCTGGCGCGGATCGACAGTCTGGTTGGAGCCGACGATGCGCTGGACGATGGCCTGGGCGGGATCGCCCCCCTGGATCCGGGGAATGATGAAGTTCAGCGTCGCCGCCGCCCATAGCGTCAGGATGAAGAACACGATCTTGCGGAGGAAATAAATCATCGGCTTGCCCCCATGCGCACCACCCGAACCTGTCATTCCGAGCTTGTGAGGCATCCCCCGCGCAGCGGTTAAATGTCATTCCGCAACGAGCCGCAGGCGAGTGGAGGAATCTCCTGCCGCAGCAGCGTCGGAGCCCTGCGGGGCGAGATTCCCCTGGTCGCTGGCGCTCCCGGCGGAATGACGATTAACCGCTGCGCGGAAGGGTTGGTCCACCCCTACGAATGGCGGCTAACGCGATGCCCCGTGGCCGGCACAAGACCGGCCACTACGAGCCGTAGCTATGCGCCCTCGCCCGCCGGGACGAGGTTGGTCAGCACCAGCAGCGCATCGTTCGGCGAGCAGTACGGGTTCTCCTCGTTCGGCCAGCCCTCGGCCTTTTCGGTGCGGTACTCGAACCAGATCGCGCCGTACCAGATGTCGATCACCGGCAGATCGTTGTAGAAAATCGTCTGGAGCTGGGCCACGAGCTGTTCCTGCTCACCCTGATCGCTCGTCACGCGGAGCTGGTCGCACAGCGCATCGTAGTCCGGGTTCATGTACCGGACCCAGTTGCTGACTGCATCCTCGCCAAT
>JACCYX010000266.1 GCA_013696265.1 Chloroflexia bacterium | reverse complement strand
CCGTCGATGCTCTCGGCCAGGTTGGCGTTGACGACCGCCATCGTCCTTCGCGTCGTGCGGTAGGCCGCCTTGGCGTAGCGTTGCCACGAGCGCATGATGAGGATCATGATCGGCATCACGGCAAAGGCGATCAGCGCCATCCGCCAGTTCGTGACCAGCATGATCACCACGATCCCGACCAGCACCAGCACGTTGCTGATGATGCCGAGCACCGTGTCCGTGAACATCTGCTGGATCACGGCCACGTCGTTCTGGATCCGGGTCATCACCGCTCCCACGCCCCGGCGGTCGATGTAGCCGATGCTCAACCCCTGCAGGTGGCGGAACATGCTGTTCCGGATGTCCAGCACCACCCGGTTGCCGAGCCACTGGGCGTTGAAATACTGCCCCCACATGGCGAGGAAGCGCAGCAACACGATCGCGACGAAGGTGACGCCGATCACGTTCAGCGCCGACATCCGGGCCTCGCCGGAAACCTCGTCGATCGCCCGGCTGAAAAGGAGCGGCAGGGAGAGATCGGCGGCGGTCACGAGCACCACGAAGAGGGTCACGAGCCAGAGCCGGGAGCGGTAGGGCAGCAGGAAGCCGACCAGCCGCCGGGCGATCTGGCTGTCGTAAGCCTTGCCGAGGACGAGCTGGTCGTCCTGATGACGGATCATGCCCACGGGCTCACCGTCTTCCCGGCCAGGCTGGGGGCCTGAATGTCGACTTCGTCTTCATCCGGTAGCGTGTTGCCGGCCATAGCTGCCTGGGCCTCTTCCTGGTCGCGCATCTGCAAGTCATAGAGTTCGCGGTAGAAACCGGGTTGTTCGATCAAGTCGCGGTGCGTGCCGCGCTGGGTGATCGCGCCCTCCTCGAAGACCAGGATCTGGTCGGCGTCGCGCACCGAGGTCAGGCGCTGGGCGATCACGATCGTGGTCCGGTTCGCCATCAGCGTCCGCAACGCAGTCTGGATTTCATGCTCGGTGTCGCTGTCGACGTTGGCGGTCGAGGCGTCGAGGATCAGGATGCGGGGGGCGATGAGCAGGCCGCGGGCAATCGCCAGGCGCTGCTTCTGGCCGCCGGAGAGCGAGACGCCGCGCTCGCCGATGACCGTGTCGTAACCCTCCGGCATACGCATGATGAAGTCGTGGGCCTTGGCCGCCTTCGAGGCCGCCACGATCTCGTCCAGCGAGGCGTCGGGCCGCCCGTACGAAATGTTCTCGCGGACCGACATCGAGAAGAGGAATGTCTCCTGCATCACGATCCCGACCTGGCGCCGCAGGCTCTCCAGGGTGAACTCGCGGATGTCGCGGCCGTCGATCAGGACCCGGCCCTCGGTGGGATCGTAGAAGCGGGGGATCAGGCTGACGACCGAACTCTTGCCGGAGCCGGTCGGGCCGACCAGCGCGATCATCTCGCCGGGGTTCGCCTCGAAGGTGATGTCGTGCAAAGTCTCGGCGCGGGCGCTGCTGTACCGGAAGTCGACGTGGTCGAAGGTCAGCTTGCCGCTCACGTCCGTTATCGCCACGGCGCCGGGCCGGTTGGCGATCCGGGCCCTGGTGTCGAGGATCTCGAAGATGCGCTCGGCCGAGGCGATCGCCTTGGCGATGTGGTTGACGATCATGCCGAGCCACCGGATCGGCTCCTGCAGCATCGACGTGTACCGCTCGAAGGCGACCAGCGTGCCGATCGAGACCCGGCCCGTGAGCACCATCCAGCCGCCGACCCAGACGACGCCGGCCACGCTCAGGGCGTTCAGGGCGAGCGTCATTGGGTAGCTGAGCGCCCAGCGGTTGGCGGCCCGGATGTTGTGGTCGAAGAGCGATTCGAGTTCAGTTTCGAAACGGTCCGATTCCTGGGATTCCTGGGCGTAGGCCCGGACCACCCGGCCACCGGCCACGTTCTCCTGAAGCACGGTGGTCATCACGCCGAACTGCTGCTGAACTTTCAGGAACATCGGCCGGATCGAGATCGAGAAGCGCACCCCCCACCAGGCGAGGAAGGGCGTGGTCGAGAGCGCGATCAGCGCCAACAGCCAGTTCTCGCGGAAGAGGATGACCGCGATCACGGTCGCCATTCCGATCGTCTGCACCACCGCCCGCATCGAGAACTGGAGCATGCCCCGAATGTTGTTGATGTCGTCGGTCGCCTTCGACATCAATTGGCCGGTCTGGGCCCGGTCGTAGAACTGGAAGGGGAGTTCCTGGAACTTGGCGTACATCTCGTTGCGGAGGTCGTTACCGACCCGCTCCGCCAGCACGTGCGTGCCGTAGGTGCGGAAGAACATGAACACGGCCTGGAAGACGGCAAGGACGACGATGAGGATGACGGCCCGAGTCAGGTAATCCAGATCACGGTCGATGACTCCGTTGTCGATCGCGCGGCCGAGGATCAGGGGGATGGCGAGTTGCAGGGTCATACCGATGCCGAGGCACAGGTAGACGAGAATCAGTCGCGCCCAATACGGTTTCAGGTAGCCAAATATGCGGATGAGGGTTTTCACAGCTGGTGCCTCGACCAATTGCTTGATCCGAAGATCGCGCTGCCGCTGCGTTTCGCACGTCATGTCAACCAGGACGTGCCTGCGTGGGAATGAGATACACCTCCCGGTGTCTGGTGGATGCGGCCCACGCATCGACGAAATGAGGATGCGTGGCTGGAGAAGAGTCCCAAAGCGCGGGTGCGGCGATCCCGCGCGTGTTCCGGTCCATCATTCTACCCCGGGGCAATCATCTGTAAACCCTGACCCTGGGTTCATTGGCCCGCGGGCAGGGCGATTGCATGTGCATCAATGGCCCCGATGAGCGTGATGATCGGCCCGAGACGGTCAAACCAGGTGGTGCCGGATGGCATATGCCACCGCCGCGGTTCGGGAACCGAGGTCGAGCTTGGCGAGGATGTTGCTCACGTGGTTCGCGGCGGTGCGAGTGCTGATGAAGAGCGCCTCGGCGATCTCCTGGTTGGACATGCCCTGCGCGAGGAGTTGCAACACCTCACGTTCGCGTGGCGAGAGGAGGGTGTCGGCGGCGCTGATTCCACTCGCCACCGCTTCCGCTGCCGGCTCCAGCAGACGCGCGATCTCCGCATCGATCTCGCGGGGTGACATGCGCAACCCACGCCCGCGGGCGGCAGCGAATCGCTCCGCGCCAAGCGCGTGGCGCGCTCGCTCGAGCCCCTGGTTGACGATACTCACCTCCGGCTCATAGACGTATTTCGAGCCCTCGGTCGCCGTGAACAGGCGTACAGCGACTTCGTGATCGTGGCGGAGGCTGGCCAGCGCTCCGGCAGCGATGCGAAGGGGCATCCGGGTATGCCGGTAGCCGACGTGATCCGGCGGGGGATGCTCGCGCAGGAGGGCAGTGGCGCGCGCCTCGTCGCCTTCCTCGCAGGCCATCAAGACCAGGTTTATGAGCGCCCAGAGCGGC
>JACCYX010000262.1 GCA_013696265.1 Chloroflexia bacterium | reverse complement strand
GCAAGACGGGACTGATCGCCCACTACCGGGGCGTCTCCGGCCTGGAGCGTTTCGGCGAAATGCACGTTGGCCAGGGCGCCTACGGAGGGCTGGCGATCCTTGAAGACGGCCTGACGAACGTCGCGGTCGTCGCCAACGCCCGCGATGTCGAGGCGCGGCCAGGCTCGATCAACGCGTTCTTCGAGGCATCGCTTCAATCGATCCCGGAGATTGCCCGAAAGCTCGACGGCGCAATCCGGGTCGGAGGCATCCGGGGCGTCGGCTCGATGGCGCACCGCGCCCGCCGCACCACCGGCGACGGCTTCCTGCTCATCGGGGACGCCGCCTCGTTCCTCGACCCCTTCACCGGCGAGGGCATCTACGAGGCGCTCAAGGGCGCCCAACTCGCGGCCCCGGTCGCCAGCGCCGCGCTCCGGGCGGGAGACACCTCGGCGGCGGCGCTCGACCGCTACCGGATGGCCCGGCGTCGGACGTTTACCGCCAAGCGACAGGTCTGCTGGATCGTCCAGGGTTTCATCGGCTCGCCCCCGCTCATGAACTACGTGACCGACCGCCTCGCCCGCCGCGAAGACCTCGGCCTGACGCTCAGCGGCGTCCTCGGCAACTTCCGGCCCGCGACGGAGGCGCTCTCGCCGGCGTTTCTGGTAAAGTTGCTTCGCCCCTGAAATGAGAATGGACGCATCATGCTGACCGGCAATACCGTCGAGATGGCGGGCAACCTGGACACCATCGTCGCCCTGGCGGTCGATACCGAACGCTGGCCGGAAATCCTGCCGCACTACCGCTGGGTGACGCTGCTCGACGGCGGCGGCGATCACAAGACGGTGGAAATGGCGGCCCGGCGGGGCCGGATCCCGGTCAAGTGGCGAGCCGTCCAGGATGTCGAGCGCGACGGCCCCACCCCGATCATCCGCTTCCGCCACATCGGCGGGGTCACGAAGGGCATGGTCGTGGCCTGGACCTTCGCGCCTGGTCCAGCCAGCGTGGCGGTGACGATCGACCACGATTTCACCCCGCCCTGGCCAATCGTCGGCAACGCGGTCGCCAACCATGTCATCGGCCCTCACTTCATCGAGGCCATCGCCGGGCGGACATTGGCCACGATCAAGGCTATCGTGGAGGATCGCGATCCCCGGTTCGATCGGGAAGGCAGGGCCCGAGCTTGAAGCATCGCGTCGCGATCACCGGCATCGGCGCGATCACCCCGATCGGCACCGGGGTCGAGGAACTCTGGCGGGGAGTCCGCACCGGCGAGTCCGCCATCCGCACGATCGAGCGCTTTGACGCCTCCCTCTTTTCGAGCCGGATGGCGGCGGAAATCGACTTCGACCCGTTGTGCTACATGACGCCGAAGCGTGCCCGGCGGCTCGACCGCTTCTCGCAATTTGCGTTGGTTTCGGCACAGATGGCGCTGGAGGACGCGCGGTTGACGCCCTGCCAGGCGTCCGATTCCGGCGCCGGGGTCTACATCGGCTCGGCCCTGGGCGGCGTGGCCTTTGGTGAGGAGCAGCACGAAGCCTATATCCGCAATGGTCCGCAATATGTCAACCCCATGATTGCGTTGTCGGTGTTTGGCGGGGCCGCGTCGTCGAACATCGCGATCGAGCTTGGCCTGCACGGCCCCTCGCTCGGCAATGGCAATTCCTGCGCGGCGGGGTTGATCGCGATCGGCGAGGCGGCCCGCCTGATCGAGGACGGGCGCGTGCCGGTGATGCTGGCCGGCGGGGCCGAAGCGCCGCTGGCCCCGCTCACGTTCGGCGCGTTCGCCATCATCCGCGTCCTCAGCACCCGGAACGACGACCCCGCCACGTCGAGCCGCCCGTTCGACAGGGGACGCGACGGCTTCGTGATCGCCGAGGGCGGGTGTGTGCTGGTGCTCGAATCGTTCGATCACGCGGAGTCGCGCGGGGCACGCATCTACGCCGAACTCACCGGCTACGGCACGACGATGGACGCTCACCACATGACGGCCCCGCATCCGGAAGGCACGCACGCCGCCGGGGCGATGACGGCGGCAATCAGGAGCGCCGGTATCGCCCCCGACGACATCGACTACGTCAACGCCCATGGCTCCTCGACGGTACTGAACGATTCGACCGAGTGCCGGGCGATCCGCATCGCGCTGGGCGATCACGCCGACCAGGTGTCGGTCAGCGGCACGAAGGGGTTGCACGGTCACGCGCTGGGCGCGACCGGAGCAATCGAGGTGGCGATCTGCGCGCTGGCCCTCAGGTGCGGCCACCTGCCCGGCACCGCCAACCTCGCCGACAAGGATCCCGCCTGCGACCTCGACGTGATCCCGCCAGGCGGCCGCGACCAGCAGGCGTCGCACCTGCTCTGCAACGCCTTCGGTTTCGGCGGCATCAACGCCAGCCTCGCGATGAAGGCGGTGTAGCCGGGCACGCACGCATGCCGCGATGGCATCACAGTTTCGCGGTGAATGGAGCGGGCCGGCCCCTACGAAAAATACGCCGCCATCGTAGGGGAGGCCCTGGGTGGCCTCCCGTCACTCGGGCCGAGACAAGCTCGGCAACCCTACATGACCTCGGCGTTGGTCGTTGGGCGCTATTCCCGATTTCCCTCAACATGGATACAATGCGGGGGCAGTCGGTACCGGGAATCGCAGGCTGCGGGGACGGGCGATGTCTGCGTTCGCCGTGATATTCAGCGGTTGGAGCAAGCACGGTGTTCAGTCTGGACGGCAAGTCGGCGCTGGTGACGGGGGCGGGTTCCGGGATCGGGCGCGAGATCGCGATCCTGTTCGCGAAACAGGGTGCCTCGGTGGCGGTCGCCGACATCGACGAAGCAGGCCGGACCGGGGTCGCCGATGAGATCGCCCAGGCGGGCGGCAACGCCTTCCCGCTCGACCTCGACGTCACCAATCTCGACGCCGCCAATACCGCTGTCGCGGAAATCGTTCGCGCGACGGGCCGGCTCGACATCCTCGTCAACAACGCCGGGATCGGGATGGTCGGCAACCTGATCGAAACCAGCCCGGACGATTTCGCCCGGCTGGTCGCGGTCAACGTCTACGGCGTCTATCACTGCTCCCAGGCGGCCGTGAACCAGATGCTGGCCCAGGAACCGGTGGGCGGCGCGATCGTCAACATCGCCTCGGTCGCGGGCCAGGTCGCGGTAGCGCGGCGGTTCGCCTACGGCACGACCAAGGGCGCGGTGATCTCGATGACCCAATCGACGGCGATGGATTTCATCGACCGGGGCATCCGCTGCAACTGCATCTGCCCCGGCACGGTCGAGAGCCCGTTCGTTGAGGCCTACCTGAACCGGTATCATCAAGGCGAAATCGAGGAGACGCGCGCTTTGCTCCACGCGCGGCAACCAATCGGACGGATGGGCCGCCCGGACGAAATCGCGCCGCTGGCCCTCTACCTCGCGTCCGATGAGGCCGGGTTCGTGACCGGCTCGCACTTCACGATCGACGGCGGATTGACGGCGCGATAGGCTGACCAACGCGCGAGGGCGCAGGGCCATTCGTACTGGCCGGTCTTGTGTCGGCCACCGGAGCGAAGCGACTTTGTTGTCATTTCGCAATGAGCCGCAGGCGAATGGAGAAATCTCTTCGCCGCGGCGAACATGGAACGGGAGGACACACGGTCCTCCCCTACGAACGTCAGGGAGCAATGACGTTCAAAGGATTCATCGATGGCTACATCCCCCACTCCACTCCTCGGCCGGGCCCAGCGGGGCGCGATGCCGATCGCCGACGTCACGGTGAAGCTCAACCCGATCGATGACGTGGTGATCGCCAAGCAGCCGCTGCTGCCGCGCACTACGCTCACCTCGGCGGAGGGCGATATCGCCATCGCCCAGATGATCCCGCCTGGACACAAGCTGGCGATCCATGCCATCTCCAAGGGGCAACCGGTGCGGCGCTACGGCCAGATCATCGGCTTCGCCTCGCAGGACATCGCCGCCGGGCAGCACATTCACACGCACAACATCGAGGTCCACCAGGGCGAGCTGGACCTCGACTATGCCTTCAGCGAAGGCTGCGAGCCGGTGGAGTTCGTGCCGGAGGCGGACCGGAAGACCTTCCTCGGCTACCGGCGCGCCGATGGCCGGGTCGGCACCCGGAATTATGTCGCCCTGCTGGCCTCGGTGAACTGCTCCTCGACCGCCGTCAGGCGCGTGGCCGATCACTTCCGGGACAACCCGATCCTGGACCAGTATCCGAACGTCGATGGCGTGATCGCGTTCCCGACCAAGGGCGGCTGCGGCGCCCATTACGGCTCCGATTACCTCGGCATGCTCCAGCGGACGATGGCGGGCATGGTCGATCACCCCAACATCGGCGGGTACGTGATCGTGAGCTTGGGCTGCGAAACGAACCAGCCCGACGACATCATCGACATCGGTCACCTCGATGATGGCCACCGGCCCCAGGTGCTGACGATCCAGGAGGACGGCGGTTTCCTGAAAACCGTCGAAG
>JACCYX010000251.1 GCA_013696265.1 Chloroflexia bacterium | reverse complement strand
CTGCTTTGGCGTGAGGCTCTCGGCGATCGTCGGTTCGGAGGAAAAATCGCCGACCGGACGCACGGCCTTGTCCTTGCCGGAGGGTTTTCGAGCCAGTTCAGCCATCAGGGCGCATCCTCGCTCGCGTGGGCGGATTCGGTTTCATCGTCGGTTGGATTGCCGCGCACGACTTCGACCGTGAGGCGGTTATTGGTAAAGATACAAATCTCGGCCGTCACCTCCATCGCCGCGCGCACGATCTCTTCGGCGGTCAGGTCGGTCTTGAAGAGGAGCGCCTTGGCGGCCGCCGTCGCGAACGGCGCGCCGGAGCCGATCGCGAGCACCCCATCGTCGGGCTCGATCACGTCGCCCTCGCCGGAGAGCAGCAGCAGGGATTCGCTGTCGGCCACGATGAGCTGGGCCTCCAGCCGCCGCAGGTAGCGGTCGGTGCGCCACTCCTTGGTGAGTTCCACCGCCGCCTTGCGCAGGTTGCCATCCCACGACTCAAGTTGCGACTCGAACTTGGCGAAGAGGGTCAGGGCGTCGGCGACGGCGCCGGCGAAGCCGGCCACGACCTGCCCGTCGTAGAGCGTCCGCAGCTTGCGCGCGTTGTGTTTCAGCACCACGTCGCCGATGGTCACCTGGCCGTCACCGGCGAGCGCAACCTGGTCGCCGCGCTTGACACCGACGATCGTGGTGGCGTGGGCTCTGGGAAAGAGTTCATTTGGGTTCATTAACTGGTTCACCACTACGCTTCGCCCAGCACGCTAGGCCGAGACGGTCATTTCGCACGGTTGAGGAACCTGTTGTTCCTCCCTACCGAAGCCAAAACTCTTTGTAAACTTTCTTCAGTCAATCACCCCGGCCGTCACCCTGAGCGTTAGCGAAGGGTCCCCGCGCGAAGCGCACGACGACGAAGTCGGCGCCTGGTATTCCGCGAAACCAGTCCGGCTCCGCCGGATGCGCTATCGCTTCGCTGCGCGCGGAGATTCCTCGCAAGCTCGGAATGACGATCTCTCATGTGCGCTAGTCCGAGCCAGCCAGCCATGAATGTCGTACACAGCATGACCGGGAAACTCGTGTGCCACAAGTCTCCCGGTCGAACGCCTGTCGAGATTGTCGACGACTCCCGGCTCAGTCTCCCGCTTTCGCGAGCAACTGCCCGGTATAGGAGCAGGACGAGCACTTGACCGAAGCGCCGCGCCCAACGTAGACCAGGTACGAGCCGCACTCGGGACACGGGTCGCCGGTCGGCTTGTTCCAGGAGACGAAATCGCAGCCTGGATAGCGGTTGCAGCCGTAGAAGGTCCGACCCTTCTTGGAGCGCCGCTCGACGACCTCGCCCTCCTGGCAAGTCGGGCACGGCACGCCAATCTTGGTCAGCAACGGCTGGGCGTTCCGGCAATCCGGGAATCCGCTGCAGGCCAGGAACTTGCCGTAACGGCCCAGCTTGATCACCATCGGACGCCCACAGAGTTCGCAAACCTCGTCGGTCGGCTCGTCCTTGATCTTGACCCGCTCCATCGTCTGTTCCGCCTTCTCGAGCGTGCTCGTGAACGGCGTGTAGAACTGATGGAGCGTCGGGATCCAGGCACGTTCACCTGAGGCGATCTCGTCGAGTTCGCCTTCGAGCTGAGACGTGAAGCCGATGTCGAAGACGCTCGGGAAATGCTCGATCAGGAGATCGGCGACCACGAACCCGAGTTCGGTGGGAACCAGCTTGCGCTCCTCCACGGCCACGTAGTTTCGGGCGAGGAGCGTGGCGATCGTTGGCGCGTACGTGCTCGGCCGGCCGATGCCCTGCTCTTCGAGCGCCTTCACAAGGGTCGCTTCCGTGAGCCGGGGCGGGGGCTGGGTGAAGTGCTGTTCCGGCATGAGCTTGCGGAGGTTGAGGTCCTCACCAGGTGCGACTTCCGGCAGGGCGCCGCGGTCGAGTTCATCGGTATCGCCCTCGTCACGGCCCTGCTGGTAAACCGCCATCCAGCCCTGGAACTTCACGATCGAGCCAGTCGCCCGGAACGTGTAGGGCGCTTTGCCGGCGCCAAC
>JACCYX010000143.1 GCA_013696265.1 Chloroflexia bacterium | reverse complement strand
CCCAAGCACAAAAATGATCGAGCCGGCAATCGCGATTCCAGCCATCCACGTCCATCCTCTTTCAAACAACGCGCACCCGGCACGCGATAGTCACTGGGTGAAGCTGTCCACCTGGAGCGATCCCGTTCGTGTGGGTGTTTTCCCCCCGACCCGGCGACGTTAGAGACGGTTCTCGAATGGTACCAGCGCCACGTGATGCGGGGTGCGGAACGACCGCCGCGAGCCATCAGTCCACGTCGCGGAAAACTCCACCCACGTGATTCCTCACCAGGCCAGGCGGGACAACGCCTCCGGGTCGGCCGGATCGAGGACGGGCAATCCGTCGAGCGGGACCAGGTCGGTGTGCATCAGGCCGGAGCCGGTGGAGAAGATGACCACCTCACCGTCCGGTGCCAGGAAGCCGCGTTCGCGGAGCATCCGCGTGGCGACGACCGCCGCGCCCGATTCCGGGGCCACGAACAACCCTTCCGTTGACGCCGCTTCCCGCATGCCCTGGAGCAGGTCGGCGTCGGACACGGTCATGGCGATTCCCCCGCTCTCGCGCACGGCGTCGAGGATCAGGTAATCGCCGATCGCGATCGGCACCCGCATCCCGGGCGCGATCGTCGCCGCGTCTTCCCACAAGGGCGCGTGACGCTCGCCAGCGTCGAAGGCCCGCACGATCGGGGCGCAGTGCTCGGCCTGGACCACGATCATCTTCGGTCGCTCGGGCCCGATCAGGCCCATGGCCTCCAGTTCGGCGAACGCCTTCCACATGCCGACGATGCCGGTACCGCCGCCGGTGGGGTAGACGATTGCGTCCGGCACGCGCCAGCCAAGTTGCTCGACGAGCTCGATGCCCATGGTCTTCTTGCCCTCGGCGCGATAGGGTTCTTTCAGGGTCGAGACATCGAACCAGCCGTAGCGTTCGGAACCCTCGCGGATCAGCTTCCCGGCGTCGTTGATGAGACCCTCGACCAGCAGTACGGTCGCGCCGTACGCCCGGCATTCCGCCTGCATCACGGTGGGGGTGTCGGCCGGCATGGCGACGATCGCCGCCAGCCCGGCACGGGCGGCGTAGGCGGCCATCGCCGCCGCCGCGTTGCCGGCCGAAGGGATTGCGACGGTGGTGGCGCCAAGTTCCTTCGCCCGTGAGACCGCCACGCCGAGGCCGCGCGCCTTGAAGCTGCCGGTCGGGTTCTGGCCCTCGTCCTTGATGAGCAGGTTGGCGAGCCCGATCGACCGGCCCAACGCGGGGGCAGGCAGGAGCGGCGTGCCGCCCTCCCCGAGGGTGAGCGCGTTGGCGCGGTCCTGAACCGGCATGATCTCGGCGTAGCGCCAGAGGTTCCAGGGCCGGTCGGCGAGCGCCTGCTTCGTCATGGATGTGGCGGCGCCAGCCAGGTCGTAGCGGGCGTAGAGCACTTTGCCGCAGGCCGGACAGGTCTTGATGAGCCCATCCGCCGGATACGTTTGGCCGCAGGCGGTGCATTCGAGGTGGGTGAGGAAACTGTTCACGAGTTCTCCGTATCCTGGTGCGTGGATCGTTGTGCTATCGTTCGGGCATTATCGCCTGAAGTTTAAGGAAATGGCTTGCGATGCATTCACGCATCGCCGGTGTCGTGCATCGTCAAAGGACTGCATTGATGGCTCGTGTTTCTGGTCGAGAAGCTGTCTATGAAGTCGCTGACCTTTTCCGTCGGCGCTGCCTGATCGAAGGTAAGTCACTCTTATGGCCAGATCCACCGGCCTGGAGTGTTGACAATCTCGACGCGTTGTGGAAGGCGTTTGCCGAGAACCCCGATCCGGGCAAAGACAAAACGTTCTTTGACAAATTCCAAAGTCAGTTGGCGAATGAGTCTGTAGATGTTCATCGAGTAGCGACAGACCTTATCGTGGTCTACAGCCTCTTCCCCGCGAGAGGTTCGATAGGGTCAGCTGCGAAACTTGGCTACATAGAGAGAGTTCGTGAGTGGAAGATCCCTGATCCTGTGCCAGAGGAGTCACGGGCTCTAACTCGCCGTCTGATCACGAAGGAAGGCGAGCATGCTTTGCAGTGCCGTCTGTCCGTCGGCCGTGTCCAGATTGAACTGATACTCGTGGGGCAATTGCGGTTGGTGATCTTCAGGATAGAACAGC
>JACCYX010000139.1 GCA_013696265.1 Chloroflexia bacterium | reverse complement strand
ATCTACGAGAACGGGCTCTACCTCTCGACCCTCTACGAGCTGCTCGAACGCGAGCCGCACATCTCGGCCCCGGCCAACCCGGTTCCCGTGACGCGACCCTTCACCCAGGGCATCGAGTTACGGAACGTTTCGTACCACTACGCCGACCGCGACACCCCCGCCCTGACGGACGTCTCGTTCACGATCGAGCCGGGGGAAACGATCGCCCTCGTCGGCCAGAACGGCGCCGGCAAGTCGACGATCGTCAAGCTCCTCGGACGGCTCTACGATCCGGACGAGGGCCAGATTCTCGTCAACGGCGTCGACCTCCGCGACTACGACCCGGTCGACCTCCGCGAGCAGATCGGCGTCATGTTCCAGGATTACGCGACCTACCAGTTCAGCGCCGCGGACAACATCGGCATCGGCAACGTCGAGCGGATCGGCGACCTGGCCGCGATCCGTGACGCCGCCGACCGGGCCGGGGCCGACCGCGTCATCGCGCGGTTGCCGGACGGCTACGCGACGGCGCTCGGCAAGTGGTTCGAGGGAGGACACCAGCTCTCGGGCGGCGAGTGGCAAAAGGTCGCCCTCGCCCGCGCCTTCATGCGCGACGCCCAGATCCTGATACTCGACGAACCGACCGCCGCGCTCGACGCCCGCGCCGAGCACGAACTGTTCAGCCGAATCAAGGAACTAACCGAGGGCCGGATCGCGCTCTACATTTCGCACCGCTTCTCGACGGCGCGGATGGCCGACCGCATCTTCGTGCTGGAGCACGGCCGGCTGATCGAGCAGGGCACGCACGACGAACTGATGCTCCAAGACGGCCAGTACGCCGACCTCTTCGAACTCCAAGCCGCGAGTTACCGATAGCGATGCAACGTGCAGGATTCCACCAATGAGCATGCCCGGAGACGCCGGCGAATAATGTCGATCCGAGGCATCGCTCCGGGTCAATCCCTGGTCGGCCCCCAACAGGAATGGCGAATTAGAGCCTGCGCCAATAGGCCGGCATCGGGGCGGACGACCCTGGCTGTTGGCGGGCCAGATCCGATGTGCGACCGGGGTCCGCCCGTACGAGCAGCGTTGCGGGCCAGCACCTATTGGCGCAAGCTCTTAGGCCGAGCTCTCCTCTGACTCCGGCTCCGATTGATTGAAGCTGACGACCTTGCCTGACTCCAGCGAGATCACCACGGAATTTGGCTCCTCATCCGTCGGCCGGTCCTTGCGCCTGATCGGATAGAGCCGGAGTTCGGCGGCTTCATCGTCCGCGAATGACGGCAATTCCGGTTTCTCGTATTGCTGAATGGTTTCGGCGATCCTCGCGCAGTGGGCCCGCAGTTCCTCCCACGACGGCGACATATTCTCTTCGCGTACCCTGACAACCGCCCGCCGCTGCTGTCCGGGCTGGATGGCCAGGTCGTAGTCAGGAGACAAGTGCTCCTTGATGATACTGGTCGCCCTATCCCACTCCGACTGGTCCAGTTCGGGCGGCGTTACGTCCAACTCAACGATTTCTTGGGATTCGCGACCACTATCGTCCGTCATTGGTCACTTCCTTTGTCGCCTACCAGCCCAACCCGAGACAGGTCGCGGACCAGAAGGTCTTCATGGCTTTTGCCATCAGACTGGGGTCGCATCCTGTCATGGGAACCTCATTCAGGTACCGAATGCGGGCCTGGAAGAGGGCCAGCGCCGGAGGCGCCCCGTTGGTGATGTGTTGCCAGAAGTAGGCGTGCAGCGGCGAGCCCAGGGAGGCATCTGTGGGGTCATTCGGGATGTAATGCAGGGCGGTAAAACCAACCATTGCGTTCATCCCGTGACCCAGGAGGGCCAAGGCAATTGACGTATCGGGGGTTCGCGCGTTGACGACGGCGCCCTCGTGGGAACTCGCCGCGGAGTTCGCGGTCAGGACTCCCCAGCACACCGCGGCAAAGATCAGCCCTTGCGAATGCCAGTCACCACCCACCACCGCAAGGTTCACGGCAACCACTGCCCCCTCGCCCCTGAACGGGGTACCTACGTCGGCCCTGCCATGCAGCACGAGGTAAAGTTGGTCAGCCTCCAGGTCGCCCGGTCCAAGGATGGTAAGAGCGCCACTTGCTCCCGCTGCCTGGCCAGCGGCAGTGGGCGGCGAATTCCACATCGCCTCTCCCTGTCCTATCAACTGATAGACGGAGTCGGCGAAGGCAAACTCTTTACTTCGTAAGCCTATCGTGACGGTGCTGCCTGCTGCCGGCGTGGCCGGGTCGGCTCGGAACCAGCCGTCACGATAGGGAACCGGCATCCGGGAAACGGGGATTTCCGGCATCCGAACGTTGTTCCTGTCGCTATAAAGGTCGTCGCTCCAGACCCACCACGAGTCCTTATCGAAGCCCACAGTCGGCGGGTTCGGACACGTCTCCGGCCACTGGTTCGACGTGCTCACCATTGCCCACGATGGCACGATCTCGTAGTCGCCCAGGATCACCACGCCCTTGATCGAGTCATCCGTCAGTTTCTGGCGAACGAGGCTGGCTGCGTCCTGAACAGTCGTTGGCTTGCCAGGAACGATGCAGAGGCGATCACCAACAAACGCCCCGACCTCACCCCCTGCGTCCATGCCAAAACCGGATCTCGCGTCTTCGGTGGTGACGAACAGGAGTCCCTCAAGGTGTTTGTAACCAGCGGGATAGGCCGATCCCATGGTTCACCTCCTTTCCGAAATCCGATCAGCCTACGGCTGGCTCGAACTCCCAGAGCCGGACGCATGCTCCAAATGAGTTATGTGAAGTATTTGGGTCCCTTTCTTTCAACCATTGTACGGCCGAACCGGCGAAACACAACGCACTTCAGGCTCCGGGAATATCTTCTGCTATGATGCAAGACAAGGGGGCAATATCGTGAACTGAACGCGCATACATTCGAGAGAGGATCCGGCCATGCGTCGATCGTTTTCCGCGGTTTCCTTCGGTTCGCTCGCAATTGTCATCGTCATCTTCATCGCCACCTGGGGTGCGTCGTCCGGCGCATCGCTCAACAATCTCTTGCCGGGCGCCGGCCCTGTGACAAGCGAGGATTTGCCAGGCATCGCCGTAACGGACGTGGGAACGATTCCCTTGCCCACGGTACCCGCCGTGGGGCAGGGAACGCCAGAACCGGAGTACACCCTGCGCCTCAAACGTGTCGATCTTTGGTTAGGGGCCGTAACCACCGAGGGGCACCCGCATGACGGGTCATTCGTACTCACTGTGGACTCGGGCGCGGTCTGCTACACCCTTCTGGAACCGGCCGTTAATGGGACGGTGGTCACCGCAACGGTCCCGGAGCACGTTGAGCCGGCGTCTGCTTGTCCAGCACCCGATGTCATTTGCGGTCCAGATGTTGCATGCACCCCAGCGCAGACCGATTGTGACGGAGGAACCGGGTGCATCCTCGAGCCGGGCGAGACGGTCTACCTGCCAGCGGGAAGCACGGTCACGCAAATGGGCGATGGTGCGCAGCACTGGTACGGCAACGTCGATCCGTACCACCCGGCTGTGGTGTACCTCGCCGAGTACCAGTTGGAAGGCGACGATGCTGGCTGCGGCGGCTCATGCCACTAAGCCCGGGATCGATCGAGAGTTAAATTCGGCCACGTGAAGTGTTGAAGATGGTCACGGACTCGCAATCGAACTGTGGTCAATAGCACCAAGGAGTTCACTCCAGGCTGGTTCAGAGCGATATGGTCAAGGCGAGATCGATCACCTCGTCAAGGGATGCGGTCTCGCCTTCTGCCGAAGCGCGCTCAAACATGATGGACGGTAAGTCAGTTCGGGCAAGCTCCAACTCGTACTCGAGCGTGCTCCAGAGCGCCGGCAGCAGAGGCACGCCATGCATCTGTCTCCATGCGGAGGCAGCAGCCAGGAGTGTCACCCCCAATTCCAGCTGTCTCTGGCTGAGGACCACGGCCGCGATGCCTTCGATAGATTCCACCACTTCCTGGATGGCACCGGCTTCCTCGCGTTCACGAAGGGCGTCGAGATGATACGACAAGGCAAGAAGGTCGTCGCCCAGGTCATGGGCGAGACTGCCAAGTTCATTGAGTGCATATGCGGCGCCAAGGCGGTCATCCACCTCGCGAAAGCCCGCCTGCGCCCGGGCTAGCCAGCGCTGCGCATTGTCGGTCTTGCCCTCCAGCCTCTCCATCCTGCCGCGCCAGTATGCCCCCCAAGCGGCCCCTCCGGTGTCTCCCAGGTCTCGCCGGATCGAAAGTGACGCATCGAACGCTTTGCGAGCACCTGAGAGATCACCTTCGGCTATCGCGACTTTTCCAAGGCTAAACAGAACCAAGGCAACCTCACGCTTCGCTCCGCGAGCCAGCCAAGCTTGTAAGGTAGATTCATAAGCCGCGCGCGCGCCGGGATAATCACCTTGGCTCAACAGCACCAACCCCAGTCCGTCCAGGGCGCGGCCGGCGGCGACTTCCTCACCCAATTCCCGGGATAGCGACAGGCTTGATTCATACATGGAACGGGCGGCCGGGAAGTTGGCCAGGTCAACGGCGATGTTGCCCCGCCGCAGGAGCGCCCGTGCACGGATCACTGATACGTGATTCGGCTCCAACGCCAGGGCCTGGTCCAGCCAATCCCGGCCCTCCCGGAGCCGACCACTCGCGGCCCAGAAGCGCCAGAGCGCGCTGCCGAGGCGGAGGCCCGACGGCGAATCGCCGCGCTGGATGGTCCACCCCAGCGCGGCGCGCAGGTTGCCGTACTCGGTTTCCAGCCGCGCCATCCACGCCGCCTGCCGCGGTCCGTTGAGCTCGGTTTCGCCCTGCTCGGCCAGGTCGAGGAAATGCGCCGCGTGCCGGTCGCGCGCCAGCGATTCATCCTCGCTGGTGGCGAGCTGGTGCAGGGCGTATTCGCGGATCGTCTCCAGCATCGCGAATCGTGGTTGCCCGTCCGTTGCCTCGTACCGCTGCACGAGACTCTGGTCGAGCAAGGCGGTCAGGTGGTCGAGCGCGGCGAGGACATCGCCATCGAAGATCACCGCCGCCGCCGATTCGAGCGTGGCGCCCGTCGCGAACACGGCGAAGCGGCGGAACGTCACCTGCTCATCACCCGGCATGAGGTCGTGGCTCCAGCCGATCGTGGAGCGCATCGTGCGGTGGCGCGCGGGGTGGTCCTGCCGCCCCCCGGTCAGGACGCCGAGCCGGTTCCCAAGGAGCGACTCGAGTTCCCGCGGCGCGAGCGTTTTCATCCGCACCGCCGCCAGTTCCAGGGCGAGCGGCAAGCCATCGACCCGGGCGCAGATCGCCGACACCGCCGCCGCATTGGCGTCGGTGACCACGAAGAGCGGCTGAACAGCCTGGGCCTGGCGGACGAACAGACCGACCGCGGGTACCCGCGTCAACTCGGCGGGCGCGAGCCGGCGGACCGGATCGGGCAGTGCCAAGGGCCGGACCGGATATTCATGTTCG
>JACCYX010000131.1 GCA_013696265.1 Chloroflexia bacterium | reverse complement strand
ACGCCGGCGCCTACGAGCTGGTCATCACCGTCGATGGCGTCGAGAGCGACCGGGTGACGGTCGTCATCGAGCACTGATCACGCGATCTCGGCGCTCTGGACAGGCGTCAGGTGCTCCCCTACATGTTTCGGTGCGTTGGGAACCCTGTCAGTCAGCCGCCGGGGCAATGCCGGGCGGCGGAAAATTCGTTTCGAGCCCTCGCTCCAAGCGGTCCGCCTCGCGGAAGGGAATGAGGACGACGAAGACCACTCCCGCCGCGATCGCCCCAAACGCCCCGGCGGTGACATGAACCAGCGGCGAGTGATCGAACGCCTCCACGATCAGTGCCACGATCACGCCCACCAGCGCCGAGTTGATCGTACCGACCAGCACCGGCGTGCTGGCCAGGACCCGGACGAGGCGCGACGGCGCCATCGGGCTGTACGACTTCATCACGCCCGCCATGTCGTCGTAGCAACTGGTGACGAAATATTGTTCGAGCTCGGGGGTGATGTCGATGTAGGCGTGGCGCAGGCGGTTCATGCCCACCACCATCCAGACATCCTCGTTCCGGGCGACGCCGAGGCGAATCAGGGTCCAGATTCCGAGCAGGAGCACGAGCGGCAGCACGAGCAACGCAAAGAGGGTGAAGTCATCCCCGTAGTCGGTCGCCTGGGAGACGAGCGCCAGCGCCACCACGGCGGCGGAGAGCGTGGTCAGAAACATGTTGGCGCGGCTGGCGATTTCGTTCCAGATCAGGCTCCGCGAGGCCAGTAGGCTCCAGTGTTCCGTGGCCAGGATCTGGACCCGGACCGCATCCACAACCTGCGCCTGGCCGGACAATATAGGCTCGGCTTGAGGCTCCTGCACGTCCAATCCCCCGCTCTCTTCGACGTTGATCCCCACAGCGTTCGGGGAACCTGTGCGACATCCGGATCGAACGAAACGGTTGTACCGACAGCCGTATTGTCGCATCGAACGGCGCATCTGGAGAAGCGGTGGTCCCCCAATCGCCTAAACGTCAAATAGCTGCTATTCATTTCGAGAATACGCATATTCTGCATCATTCGAGTAGGAATTGTCCGTTCCAATGGAGTAGGCAGGAATGTGCTCGCTTCTCTTCGCGATATTCTGATTCCGACTGGCCCTTTTGGCCGCGTCGCCCAGCGATATCGTCATTATTATTCCTCAAATTACCGCACCGCACGTTGACGGGCCGAGCCCCGGACCGTATCCTTATCCCTTGTAATTCCTTGCGCCGTGCCGCCTCAGTCGATCCATTTCGGTTGCTGGCTCGCACGGACAAGACGATGGACACGACGCGAGCCGCGGTCCATCGGTTCTTTTCCTCACACCAGGAGCGTTGACGATGAGCAACCGTGATCCCCTTTCTTCCACCCCATTCTCCGACGCCAACGACCCCTTCACCCCGGTGGGGGACGAAACGCTTCCGCCCCGGTCCGATGCGCCTGGCACGTCGATGGGCGGCGGCACCGGTCAATCCGGGAACCAGGGTTCAGGAGGCATAACCGGCAAGGCCCAGGATAAGGCGGGTCAGGCGCAGGAGAAAGCCGGTGAAGTTGCCGGCAAGGCTCAGGACAAGGCCGGCGAAGTCGCGGGCAAGGCCCAGCAGAAAGCCAGCGAAGTCGGCGAAATGGCGCATTCAAAGGCGGACAGCGGACTTGATTCCGCGGCCTCCGGCCTGGGACAAGCGGCCGACATGTTGCGCCAGCAGGGTGAGCAGCGCCAGGGCACGGTCGGCACGGCCGCGGCCAAAACGGCCGATAGCCTGGAAAGCGCCAGTTCCTACCTGCGCGAGAAGGACACCGACCAGTTGATGACCGATCTCGAAGCGCTCGTGCGCCAGAAGCCGGTCGAATCGGTGCTGGTGGCGGTCGGCATCGGCTTCGTTCTGTCGAAGATCTTCAGCTAGGAAGATCGCCTGACGAAAGGGGCAGAACGTGGATACAGGAACTCCTTCCACCTCCCGGCGCGACACTGCGCCGGGCATGGGGAACAATAGCCAATCGAATCCGGAAGGGCTCGGTTCGCTCGTGACCGGCATCGTCGAAGACTTGCAGGGCATCGTTCGGGGCGAGGTCTTGCTCGCCAAGACCGAACTCAAGGAGGATGTGTCGGCTCTCGGCAAGGCGGCGGGTTCGCTCGTCGCTGGGGGAGTGGTCGCCCTCGTTGGTTTCATCTTCCTGATGCTGGGTGTGACCTACCTGCTCAACAAGTGGCTCGAACTGTGGATTGCCGCGGGAATCGTGGGTATTGCCCTGCTCCTGATCGGGGGGATTCTCGTGATGTCGGGCAAGAAGGCCATGAGTGCGGCGTCCATGAAACCGACCGAAACCATCGACTCGCTGAAGGAGGACCAGGAATGGGCCAATCGACAGATCAAATCCGTCAAGAAATAGACCACAACCGCGATGACGCCGCCCAGAAAATCGATCAACTGCAAACGCAGGTGCTGGGCACCGCCGACCAGATGCGCAGCAATGTGCAGGACACGGCGGAGCAGATGATCGACCAGGTCAAGGGCACCGTCGATGACTCCGTCGAAATGGTGAAGCAAAATCTCGACCTGAAGAAGCAAATCGAGGAACGGCCACTGGTTGCGCTCGGCGTGGCTCTCGTTGGCGGCTTCCTGCTGGGCGGCATGTCCGGCGGCGGAAGCCAGCACGGTGGACACCAGTCCAGCGGAAGCGCGCCGTACGGCGATCAGCGTCAGTATTCCTCAAGCCACCAATCCGGCGGGCTGTCGAGCGGCCTACGCTCGGCGGTCCAGAAAACCGGCATCGAAGACACGATCTCGAACGCGGCGGCGGCGTTGCTCGGCAGCGTGACCGATCAGTTGAAGAGCACGCTGGACCAGAACTTCCCCGGCTTCGCCGACAAGATGACCAACGCCCAGCATTCGTCCGGCGATTTCGCCGACAAGAGCCGCGAAGCGCAAGGTTCCACTCAATAGGGGCCCACCACAACATCGTTGGCCGGAGCGATCGGGACGGAAGGGGGCAACCTTCTCGTCCCGATCGTCATTTTGGCGTTATCGTCGTGCGATGCGGGTGTCGGCAGCGTACGGTTAGCCAGCTCGTAGGGAGGGTTAGCGGGCCGCAACCGGATCCAGGCTACAAGGTCTTGCCCGCGTATGCTCTCCCGTTGGTAGGCGGGTGAACGTTTGCCAGCTGCCGACATCCCGCTTGTGGTCGCCTCATGGGATGGGAACGTGGCGTCTGGTCGCTTCGATCCGGGAGGGCATACACGGGCCAAGACCTCATTGCCGAGGTGTCCTCAATGGCCCGTTAGCCATCCCCTACGGGCCCGGTGACGCCGGGACTACGCGCGTTGCTATGCCCCCGTTGCGCACTTCGACCGCACCGTCACCTCACGATCCGGAAAGGCATTCATGCGTATCCCCGGCCTCCACGACACGAACCCCGTCGAACTCATCAAGCGGTCAGTGCGCGATTTCCTGAAGGACGACATGGGCACCTACGCCGCCGCGTTGTCCTATCACGCGCTCTTCGCGCTCTTCCCGTTCGTGATCTTCCTGGTGGCGTTGCTGGGTTTCCTGCGGATTCCCGAGTTCTTCGACTGGCTCCTGGAGCAGGCGCGGACCGCGTTCCCGGCCGATGCCTACCAGCGGTTCCAGGAGGTCATCGGCCAGATCCAGGAACAGCCTCAGGGCGGGCTCCTCTCGTTCGGCATCGTGACCGCGATCTGGGCCGCGTCGTCGGGTATCCGGTCGCTGATGAACGCGCTCAACGTGGCGTTCGATGTCGAGGAAACGCGCCCAACCTGGAAGCGCTACCTCCTGTCGATCATTTACACCCTCGGGATCGCCGTGCTGCTCCTGGCTAGCGCGGGCCTCATGCTGCTTGGGCCCCAGGGCATCGAATGGCTCGCCGACCAGGTGGGTTTGGGAACCGTGTTCGTCACGGTCTGGACCTGGCTGCGCTGGCCGGTGCTCGCCGTGCTGCTGACGCTCGCGGCCGCCCTCATCTACTACGCGGCGCCCAATGTGGACCAGCCGTTCAAGTTCATTACTCCTGGCGCGGCGCTGGCGGTTATCCTCTGGATCATCGCCTCGATCGGTTTCTCAATCTACGTCTCCAATTTCGCCGACTACAACGCCACCTACGGCAGCCTGGGCGGAGTGATCGTGCTGCTCTTCTTCTTTTTCATCTCCAGCGCGGTGCTCCTGCTCGGCGCCGAAATCAACGCGGAACTGCACCGGATCGAACTCGGTCAACCTGACCCGGCTGACGGATCGGACACCGACGCGACGACCGACCGGACCGCGTAGTCGAGAGACGTATTGTGTCCGAGTTTCGCCTGCCTTCCAGCCGTCATGCTGAGCGCCAGCGAAGCATCCCCGTGCGAAGCACTCGGCGGCGAAGCCGACGCTCTGGGTTGCGGACGACCAGTCCGGCTGCGCCGGATGCGCTTCGCGCGGGGACCCTTCGCTGGCGCTCAGGGTGACGGTCATTGGGAAGGTGGCAGCCAGTCACCACAAACTGGCCAGACTCCTTGTTCCACGGCCTCCTCTACCCACGACACGCCTCCCAAACACCCTCGCATCCATACGACGATCCTGACTCCTTCATGTTTGACATCGCCTCAGGGCCGGTTCTATGATGGCCGTGTTCGCGAAGCATCGTCACAAGATCGGCTCGCCTGGCGATTCCAGGCCAGGCGCGATTCGATTGGCGGTCCACCGCACCAAATGGCCACGCTCGTTTCACCTGGAGGAATGCACCATGACCCGCAGCTCACGCCCCAGTGATCGTCTTTCGCGCCGTACCCTGGCCAAAGCCTCGATGTTCTTCGGCGCCGCCGGCGGCGCGCCGGTGCTGCTTCGCACCCCGGCCGGCGCCGTCCGCCAGAACACCGAGGTTTCCGGCGAACTCGTCGAATGGGGGTTCGGCGTCGCGGAAACCAACCCGCTGGCCGCCGCCCGCGTCACCGCCTTCCAGGAAGCCTTCCCCAATGTCCAGTTGGAAATCGTCGAAACCTTCGACGACCAGACGTTGCTGACCGCGATCGCCTCGGAGACCGTGCCGGACGTGCTCTGGCTGGGCCGGTTCGAAACCGCTACCTGGGCGGCCCGCGACGCGCTCATGCCGCTGACCGAGTTCATCGAGCGCGACAGCTACGACACCTCGATCTTCTATGAATCGGCCCTTCAGGAATCGACGTACAACGACGAACTCTATGGCATACCCGGTGGCATGGACGTGCGGGCGCTCTTCATCAACCTCGACCACCTGACGGAAGCCGGGATCGACCCGGCGACCATCGACGGCTCGAATTGGGACCAGCTCAGCGAGTACGCCGCCCAGCTCGTCCAGCAAGATGGCGAAACCTACACCCGCTGGGGTTTCGACCACAAGGCCCAGCAGGGGAACTTCTGGCTCTGGGGTAACGGCAACGGCGGCAGCTTCATGAATGAAGACGCCTCCGAAGCCACGTTCAACGACGAAGCGAACGTGGCGGCCCTCGATTGGGCGGTCCAGGCCTTCGAGGGCCAGGGTGGCTACGAGGGCTACCAGGCGTTCGCCACCACCTGGCAGGGCGACGAACAGTTTGCCCGCGGCCAGGTGTCGATGTCACTCTACGAGCAGTGGATGATGAGCGGCCCGATCGCCACCGTCGCCCCGGACCTCAACTTCGTGGTGGTTCCGGTGCGGGAGAATGGCTCCGGCCCTGACGGCCGCATGGTCAGCTTCGTTGGCGGCAACTCCTGGTACATCCCGGCGGGCGCCCGGAACCCCGAAGCCGCCTGGGAGTACATCAAGTTCCTGCACACCGACGAAACCTGGATGATCGGCGCCCAGGCGGTCAAGGATCTTCGCGAACAGGAAGGCACGCGCCCCTATATCCCG
>JACCYX010000128.1 GCA_013696265.1 Chloroflexia bacterium | reverse complement strand
CCGCGCGGCCTGAGTTCGCACCCGACGGCGTCGTAGTAGTTGCCGTGGAAATCGACCGCGCCCTCCCGGATGAGTTTTCGAATGATCGTGAACGCCTCCTCGAAACGGCTGAAGCGGTGATCGAAGGGATAGCCGAAGGCGCGGTATTCAGGCTCGGCCCAGCCCGACCCGAGACCGAGGATCAGCCGTCCGCCGCTGATTTCGTCGACGGTTTCGGCCATCTTGGCAGTCAGCGCCGGGTTGCGGTAGGCGGTGCAGCTTACGAACGGGGCCAACTCGATCCGCTCGGTGACGGCGGCGAACGCCGCGAGCATCGACCACGCTTCCCATGCTCCCTGTGGCTCGTGCCCCTCGACCTTCATCAACAGGTGGTCGGCGAACCAGAGCGAATCGAAGCCCAGCCCTTCGATGGTCCGGGCCATGGCAAGGAAGTCGGGCCAGCCGGCGGTTTCGCCCGCCATCTCCCGTTCGGATTCCGGAAGCATGATGCCGATCTTGAGGGGCCGTTTGGGTGTGCCGGTCACGTGCTCCGCCTTCACGAGTGCGTTCGGTAAGGCGCCATGGTCGGCGAATCCCCACCATTTGAACAGGGTCAGGTGGCGCTGGTGACCTCCACGGGTCGGATTTGCCGGTCGGCCACCAGCGCGTTGGCGATGATTGCCCCGATCGCGACGACCGCTAGCCCGGTGAACAGGACGAGGTAGCGGCCTCCGTCCGACTCACCGGCCCGCCGCGCGAACGAGGCCGCCAGAATCGTCGAGCCGACGATGCTGCCAAGGTATCGCGAGGTCGAGAAGATGCCGGCCGCCGATCCGGCGCGCGCCAGCGGGACGGACTCCATCGCCGCGGTCTGGATCGCCGCTCCCGACGTTCCCAGCCCCACCCCCATGATCGCCAGGCCACCGACGATGACCGGGATGCGCTCCCACCCTACCCCGAGTGCGACAACGATGGCGCCGAGGAGGATCGCCGCGCCGCCCGCCACCGCTGGCAGCCAGCGGCCAGCCCGGTCCGACCAACGCCCGCCGATCGGACCGAAGAGGGCCGACAGGGCCGACAGCACGACGAGCGTGTACCCGGAAACCTGGACGCCGCGCCGCAGCACACCTTCGAGGAAGAGCGGCAGCGCGAGCAACGTCGTGTACATCACGAGGTTCCCGAGTGCGACCGCGGCGCAAGCCGCCGCGAAATGCCGTGGGGCGAACAAACGGAGATCGATGACCGGGGCCGACGCCTTCAGCTCCCACCGGACGAACCCCCATCCGGTGGCCAGCCCCAGGAGGCCGGCGCCAATCGCGAACATGGCGCCACCAACCTTGAGCGCGGTTGGGATGAGGATCACCAGCGTGAGCGCAATCGTGAGCAGCGCGGTGCCTGGCATGTCAAACCCGGCCCGGGCCGGCGACGCGCGCCGGGGGCGGGGCAACGAGCGCCAGCCCAGCATGAGGGCCATCGCGATCACCGGGACGTTCGCCCAGAAGATAGCTCCCCAGCCGAAGGAATGGACCAGGATCCCGCCGAGTGGCGGACCGAGGCCGGCGGCAATTCCGGCCGCCATCCCGATCGTACCGAAAGCAGCGCCCCGCCGGTCTTCCGGAATCGCCTCACGAATCATCGCCGTGCCGTTCGGCAGGCTTAACGCCCCGGCCCGCCCCTGGAGCATGCGGAAGGCGATCAGCCACTCCAGGCCGGGCGCGAGGGCGCAGCCGAGAGACGCCAGCCCAAAGCCGATCAGGCCCGCCAAGTAAACGCGCCGCCGGCCGTAGAGGTCGCCGAGGCGGCCCCCGACCGGCTGGCCCGCCGCCATCGCCACCAGGTAGAGCGTGACCAGCCACGAGCTTGCCGTGATCGAGATGCCGAACGCGCCCTGGATCTCCGGGAGCGCCACGGCGATCATCGTCGAGTTGAGCGGTGCGAGCGTGATTCCGGCCGCGACCGCCAGCAACAGCAGGCGACCACGGTCGATCGCCGCGGCGCCGGGCAGCTCCACCGTACCGGCGCCGCCCTGCCGCGAGATGCCAGGCTCGCTAGTCACCGAGCGTCACGATGCCGGTGCCGCCGTCGACCGCGATCCGTTGACCGGTCGCGATGCGGCTGGTGGCTCCCGGCGCACCAACCACCGCCGGGATGCCATACTCTCTCGCCACGATCGCGCAATGGCTCAATGGGCCGCCCGTTTCGGTGACTACGGCCGCGGCCACGGCAAAGAGCGGGGTCCACGGCGGCATCGTGGTGATGGCGACGAGGATCTCGCCCGGCTGGAGCGCCTGGGCATCCCGCAGCGTGCGGACGACGCGCGCCGTACCCGTCACCTCTCCCTTCGCGCCCGCGAGCCCCCTAATTTCGGACGGATCGGTGGATGGCTCGGGCGGCGCTCCCCAGAACCGGGCCGTGCCCCGGAGCATCGGGTTGCTGAATGGCGGCGGAGAGGGCGGCGTGTTCCCGAGGAACGGGGGCGGTTCGAGGCGACGTGCAATGTCGAGTTCCTGTCGCCGCGTCTTGACCGTCCGGCGCAGGTCGAGCGACAAGCCAGGTTTCCCCGGGTCGGCGGCGATCCCGGCCAGCTCCTCGTGGGTAAGCATCATGATGTCGTCAAGACGTTCGATGAGCCCAGCTTCCATGAGTCGCTGCCCGATCCGAAGGTAGAAGAAGCGGAGGCGGGCCGTGGCTTGCTGGTCGATGTAGAAATTGTGCTCTTCCTGCAGGAAGGTGGCATGGCGTGCGTATTGGAGCACAGCCTCGAACCGCTCGCGGACTGGGGCAGGGTACGCGGCAAGCCGCTCTCGCGCCACCTCCAGCGCGGCGTCGGCCGAGCGAGCTGTGGCTTCGTGATCGCGGCGCAGATCACGCTCGCTCTCCAGGTAGGTGCGGATCGC
This sequence comes from Chloroflexia bacterium, assembly GCA_013696265.1. Taxonomy (GTDB): domain Bacteria; phylum Chloroflexota; class Chloroflexia; order Thermomicrobiales; family UBA6265; genus JACCYX01. The sequence goes on along the minus strand of JACCYX010000128.1, from coordinate 6,074 downwards.
GGCGAGCGCGAACGACGGGTCTTCGATCCAGGTAGATGTGATGTAGTCGAACAGGTCCTGCCGAAATCCGTAGACCGTGAGGAATTCGTCGAGCCGGGCGAGGAAGTCGGGTCCACCCGCGGAGCGTTCGATGTTGGCCTGGAGGTCGTCGGGCCCAGATTCGAGCAAGACTGGCGCCAGGCCGAGTTCGCGTGCCGCCTGGGCCAGGTCCGATAGCCCGAATCCCGTCTTGATCGACTCGGACAATTCCCCCACGAGGAGGGCGTGGGCATCGGCGTCGGTGCCGCCAAATAGGTCGGCATGCAACTCGTCGAAGGTCTGCATCGCCAGCATCATAGGAAGCACGATCCGGAAGTGGATCGTCCACACGTCGGTGATGATTGCGCCCACCTCGTCCAGTGCCTGCTCCAATTCGGATAGCGCGGGGTCGAGGCGATCCAGCCGCGCCAGGTGCTTGCGCACCGCCGGGAGGTGCTCACCGTGCCACCGTTCGAGCTGGCGCCCCACCTCGTGCTCGAGCGCCTTTTCGGCGGGCGCGAAGAGGGTGACAGCCTCCTCCTCATCGCGCGGCTCGGCCATCACCATCCGGTCGAACCGGTAGTAATTGCGCAGGACTGACTCCCTCGCGATAACGGGAACCCTGTATTCCCGGAGCGCGGTCAGGAACCCATCGTTCGTGAACGAGGCATACAGGGGGCTCAAGGGAAATGGACGATGCATCGCATCGAGTGTGAATGGAGGGCCAGGGGAGAGATTGGCATGCCAGTCCTCCGGAAAGACCCGTGTCGCATCAATTGCGCTGATGCTCATCGCGACCTCCCGTCGTGCGGGCCCGCGGGATGAAGCACGGTCAATCCCGACCCGGATTCGGACAACGGATGCCGGGGAGGGAAACACCTTCCCGGCGGAAAACGTATCTCGGCCCTTGGGTACTCACGCCCTTAAGGTGACGATACCGGTCGAACCATCAACCGTGACCGTTTGGCCGGTCTGAATGCGCTGGGTGGCGCCGTGGGCGCCCACCACGGCTGGCAGTCCATATTCGCGAGCGACGATCGCGCAGTGGCTTAGGGGGCCGCCCGTCTCGGTCACCACCGCCGCGGCCACGCCGAACAACGGCGTCCAGGCCGGCATGGTGGTCACGGCAACAAGGACCTCGCCTGGTTGCAGGTCCTTCGCCTCGTCAAGGGTCCGCGCGACCCGAGCAATACCCGTCGCGATGCCTCGGGAGCCACCGTTGCCCGTGAGCGTCTGGGAGTCCTCGTCTTGCGCCGTTGGAGGTCCGCCGAAGAACCGCACCATGGCCCTCTGCATCGGGTTGTCCGACGGTGGTGGCCCGGCCGGAGGCTCGCCGACGAATGGCGGTGGGACAAGCTCTCCCGCCGCGGCCAGCGAATGCCGCCGGTCGTCGACCAGCTCCTGGACGGAAGCGGCCGGAACCTGGAACCGGCGCCCGACGATGCGCTCGATGTCCTCGTGCGACAACAGGAAGATATCATTCGGGGTGTGGATCAGGCCGGCGTCGACGAATCGCTGCCCAACCCGAAGGTAAAAGAGCCGGATCAACGCCATCGCCCGCTGGTCGATGTAGAAGTTGTGCTCTTCCTGGAGGAACGCGCCCTGCCGGCCGAATTGCACCATCGCCTCGAACTGGCCACGGACCGCCTCGGGATACGACGCCAACCGGTCGCGGGCATCGGCGAGAGCCAGCTCGGCGGAGCGGGCCCGTTCCGCTTGCTCGGCACGCGCGTTGTGACCGGTTTGGATGTAGCTCCGGACGTTGGCCAGCGCGATCGTGGAATCCTCCCGCCAGGTGGGCGTGGCGAACTCGAACAAGTCCTGCCGCAGGCCATATGCTTCAAGGTAGTCGTGCAGGCCCGCCAGGAAGGCCTGACCGGCGGTTACGTTTTCGAGCCGCCCCGCGAGATCGCCCGGCGTCGTCTCGAGGAAGAGATCGCGCAGATCGAGCTCGATCGCTAACGCCGCGAGCTCGGAGAGACCGAAGGCGGCTTTCACGCTTTCGGAGAGCCCGCCGACAAGCAACGCGTGGGCATCGGCGTCCGTGCCGCCGAAGAGATCGGCATAGGTTTCGTCGAACAGTTGCATCGAGAGCAGCATGGGACCGGCGACCCGGAAGTGAATCGTCCACAACTCGGTGTGGATGGCGTTGACCTCGTCGAGGAGTTTCAGGAGCTCGGCCGGGTTCGCCGATCCCACATTCATTTCCCGCAAGCGCTGATTGAGGGTCGAAATGCGGGGGAGGTGTTCGCCGTGCCAGCGCTCCATCATCCGGCCGATCTCGGCTTTCATCGTTTGTTCGGCTGCCTCGCCAACCGCGCGCGCCTCGTCGTCGTTCGCCGGCATCACCGGAGCCCAGCACTCGAACCGGTGGTGGTTCCGGTGAATGACATCGATCCCGGCTATCGGAACGTGCAGCTCGTGGAAGGCGGCCGTCGCCCCCTTGGCAAAGCACGGCCCCAGCGTCGAGGCCGTCAATGGCGTCAGCGGGTAGGGAAAGTGCATGGGGTCGTATGTGTAGGTGGCGCCGGCGGCGATGTCCCGGTTCCAATCCTCGAAATGCGATGCGGGCCTGGCGAGTGTCGAATCAACCATGGTGAGCTGCTCCCAAAACGAAGTGGCATACACCCGGAGCAATCCCGCCCCGGCGATCGATCGAATGTCCCTGCGGCCAAACCAATGGCCGCTAGCGCGTGTCGGACCGAGTGCCGAGGGTGGTGATGGGCCGGGCCTGGAACAGGTGGATCCGACCCACGGCGATGCCGCCTTCCAGATCGGCTTCATAGCCGAGCTGTCGCGACAGGTTGCGGGCAAGCAGCGCGATGTCTCGCGCCTGCTCATGCGACATCGCGGGCTGCGTCCGGAGCGAACGCGGCACCGGCACTTCCCGCGTGCCAAGGGACGCGAAGGCCGGACCATCGCCCGGGATCACCATGAGGTGCTTGTCGCCGACGGCGTAGTCCAGCACCTCGCCATCCGGGCCGACCGTGACGTGATCCGGCACGATCAGGCCGGAGACAATCGACTCGCCCAGCCCCCACGTCGCATCGATCACGACGCGGTCGCGGGCATGCGTCACCGGATCGGTCGTGAAGGCGATGAACGAGACATCGCTCCGCACCAGTTGCTGGACGACCACCGCGATCTCGGACGTTTCGTCTGCCATGTCGCGCTCCCGCCGGTAGGCCACCGCGCGGTCCGACCAAAGCGAGGCCCAGCACCGCCGGATCGCCCGCTCGAGGGCATCGAGCGTCCGCACGTCGAGCACCGTGTCATGCAGGCCCGCGAACGAGGAGGCCGCCGAATCTTCGCTGGTGCCGGACGAGCGGACGGCCAACGACGCCGTGCTGCCCGGGTCTCCGGCGAACGCCTCGAACCCCCGCGCGATGGCCTCGGCGACCGATGCGGGAAGCGGACCGTCCATGATTCCGGCTCGTAGCTGGGGAAGGGCGTCCGTCACGAGGTCCGCGTCGCGCCTGGGCAGGCCGATCGAGGCGGCAAATGCGGCGTAGGCACCGGTCGTCAGGGCGAACGCCGGCGGGACGGGCGCGCCGAGCGCAGCGAGCTGGGCAAGGCTGGCCGCCTTGCCGCCGACCAGGCTCCGGTCCTCCGCCGCGCCGGACAGCCACCGAAGCACGCCATCTGGGTCAGGATCGGCGAGCGTCGATCGCGGACCCACAGCCGGCGGGAATGTGAACGAATTGTTAACGTCATTGGGCCAGAGGCTCGTCATCCGGTTCCCTTCGCCGGCTCGATCGACTGTGTCGAGGAGTCCGAGATGTAGTGAGCGACGCCAGGCGACGACGCTGTGGGCAAGCCGCCCGACCGGTTCCGCGGCGGCGAACGCGTTGACCGAGAGTATCCCCCGGGGCCCGTCAAGCCTTCGTTTGGAGCGCGACGGTTGGCGGCGATCCGTGCATGCCGGTGGATACCCGTTGCCAGTGACCCGCATACCTAACGACGGCATCGGCCTTTCGGTTCCCAGGCCGGATGACGAAGACGCCCCGCGAGGCGCGGTCGCGTTGTCAACGTGGCGGGCGCAGGGCATCCCGGAATGCCGTGACCTGGGCAGCGTGCTCCCGCTTGTGGCCGTAGTACATGTAGACGATAAGGTCGTCGAGCGCGTAGGCGTCGCCATACCAGGGAATGGCGCCAACGAGCGACAGCCGTTCTGGCGAGACGGACGGAAGCCGTTCAAGCACCGTGGTATGGGCCGCGTTTAGCTCGGCAAGCACGTCGTCGAAACTCCAGTCGATCCGCGCGGCGACCTCGCCGTCGTTGAACGGGATTCCCTGGTCCCGGTACCGGTCCAACATCACGTTCGGCCCTCCTCCCTCCAGCTCATCGAAGATGCCGATCAGGACAAGCTCGTACGAGGCAAGGTGCGCGACGATGTCCTTGATCGACCAGATGCCACACGCGCCCGGCCGGGTCACCTCGTCGACTGAGCAGTTTCCCAGGGTGTCCAGTAAGGTCTGGTGACCGTAGCGCACCACATCGAGTGCGTTCATTGACCTAGTCCCTTCCTGTCCGCGGGCCCAAGCCGCGCATCCACGTTGAGCCGGATCACTCGCCCGCGTAATCGAGTTCGACATCCTCCCACTCGGGTTCCCGTTCGATGTGTTCGAGCAGGCGCCGGTACCACGCATCCTGCTCTGGCAGTTCGGCCAGTTGGCGATAGGTCGCTTCGTTCTCGGCCAGGGCCACGAACACGGTTTCGCCGGGCCGATCGACCGAACGCCCGTAGAGCTGGAGGAACGAACCTGGGACGCGGGGCCTGATCGCCACCGACCAGTCTTCCATGAGTTCGTTCAACGCCGGCTCATGGCCATCCCTGACGCGAATGTGCCCGATGGTTCCAAACATGGGTTACTCCTTGGAAACCATTACCTTCACTCCTGGTTTCGAGCCGTCTGGCGGCATGGCGCCGCGATAGCCAAGTGCCGGCCGGCACAGGCATCCGGGAATGCCGCCAAAGGCGGGGAAACGATGGGGAAGTTGAATGGTGGGGAGTCAGGATCGAGGACGATCCCGTTCAAACAGGCGAACGACGGTGGACCCGCGCGAACCCTCCGGCAGAGGTGTGATTCGGACCGATGCTACTCCAATCCGCCAGAAAGTCAATCCCTCCTGGCGGGATTCCCGGTTCCCCGGGCCGGCATCATCCCGAGCAGCTGCGTCCCGTGGCCGGGTGGATGGTCGCGTCCCTGGGCGGGCGACGGGCGGGATGGCCCGGCGCGGCTCCCCATGCCCGCAAAAAGGATCATGCATCGCGTGCATACGCGCAATCGACGCTTACACCGCGGAAAAACGGCGATTAGGATGTTGACTATTGTGATGGCAAAGGTCCGGAGTTGGGCACCACCCTCTTTTCCCCGCGCAACCCCTTTCGAGACACATTCCGGATCGTTGTTGTCGCTTCCCAATGCCAGCACCAGTGCGATACACCCAGCCAATCGATCCGCGCTCTACCGCGGATCGCCTCGTCGCCCGCACCTGCCTGGCGGGACCCACATGCGTCTTCTCGTTGTTCGAGGATCGGACGCATCCCACCACCCGCGTTACGGCCGGCTCCCACCGGAACTGGCCGTATCGTCCCTCCATCGAGCTTTATTGCTCGCCGACCGGAATCGCAACCATTTGACGTTTCGAATCGGGGCGAGTGGCGGAGTCGTAAGACGCCGCGAGGTGGCTGCCGGCCCACAGGACTCAACTTCACAATGGACCGTACGCAAACGGCCCGGAATCGACACGATTCCGGGCCGTTTCCCGAAGCTGGTAGCGCATAGGGGATTCGAACCCCTGATCTCCGCCTTGAGAGGGCGGTGTCCTAGGCCGCTAGACGAATGCGCCGCAACGACAACGGAGAATACCACGTTTGGCTTTCGCCCGTCCGACGTCAGGGCGCCAGGCGGATGATCTCCCAGCCGTGGGGCGTGCGATCGTAGCGCAACCGGTCGTGGAGACGATTCGGCCGCCCTTGCCAGAACTCGAACATGGCGGGCGTCACACGATAGCCGCCCCAGTTGGCGGGCCGGGGGATCGGTTCGGTGCTG
>JACCYX010000124.1 GCA_013696265.1 Chloroflexia bacterium | reverse complement strand
GCGCGCGGCGAGGCCGAGAAAATTCCGCTTTTCGCGTACGTTTATCACGAGTACGGCCCGGTCCGGCTCGACGGCTGGGGCAAACCGAGCCGGGAATCGGGCCCGCTCTTCTACTGGGTCGCGGCGCGAGTTGCGCTCTGGGGCGGCCTGTTTGAACTCAACTACGAATTCAGCCCGCTGGAAGCCCTCGGTGGCGTCGCCGAAGACCCCGCCGATCACTACGCCTTCTTTTCAACCGACGGCATTCGAGATCGACGGAGACAAAATGGCGTTCGTCCGGCAACTCGGCGAACTGCGAGTCGGCGTCGGGAACCCGTACCTCGTTTTCGGGACCATGCTCCGTCCCCTGCCGATCGTCGTCGATGACGTTTCGCTGGAGTGGACGCACCACAACCGGCCGCACCACGAGCCGTTCGAAGCGGAGAGCGGTTTGCACAACGTGCCGGAGGTCTTCCACGCCGCCTGGCGCGCGCCGGATGGCGCGATTGGCCTCTTCTTCGTCAATCTCCATGACCCGGCCGATGGCGCGCTCGCAATCGACCTCCCGTTGTCCACCCCCGGCGACCATCACCACACGAACGTCACCGTGACGACGACCCGAGGCGACGGTCCGCCCATCCAGCGGTCTAATGCCTGGCGACCAACGCTGACCCTCGACCTGCCGCCAAGGGTTGTCGTGCTCGTCGATATCTCTGGAACCGGCGTTGGGGCGTGACGTTGTGGTGACACAGCGGCAACATTCGCCAGGTTGTCCCGGCGCCGGACCACGGACGGACCATGCGCATGGAGAACACGTCCCGAACCGGAGGAGGCTGGCCCCACTCGCTGTACCGACTGGCTGACGGAGACACGACAACACGCCAGACGGCGGGGTTTCACGGAAATCGGGACTATCACCCGCATCGATCGAACATAGTATGCCGATTCATTCCGCGTACGTTCGCGCGTTGCTATGGTTTGCGGCGAAAAGGGTGGGCGGCGAAACCATCCTCTGGTGCCAGGCGTTTGATTGACATGGCGGCACGCGGAGACTATGCTCAATAGCGCGCCGTGCCAAGCGTACGTACACACCGCATGAGTCGATTTGAGGGAATCGACCCATTCGCACGCAAGGCACTGACGAGGGGTAGCCAGGCCGCCAGCCGATTCGCGCATTCCCGCGCGGCGAGTTCGGAGCCTGTATCTGGGGGGAGCCCACAACATCATGACTGAGAACGAACGTCGGAATGGCGACGTGTTGACGCGCGAGGACGTACTGGTCCGGGGTTTTTCGGTAGTCGGACTGGTTTCGCTCTTCCTGCTGATACTCCTGATGGTGAACCCGTAGCGTTCGCCACACCCCGCTGACCCAGGCGCCCCTGGCTGGGGGGAACGCGGGGCACATTGAATGAAGATGGCAAGGCGGCACGCATGCGTGCCGCCTTTTGCGTTCCCGGCCGGTTTTTGCCGTGAGCGCGGCACGGTTGGAGAAGACGGCCGCGACCAGGGGCCACCTCCGTTAACAATTCGGGTATCCTCATCCCGGACGTATTCGCGTGGCATCCGCGGTGGGAGCAGGACGCATGAGTATCGTTCGGGTGGACGGCGCGACCCAGATCGACCTGAAGGCAATCGATCCCGGCGACACCGGCTTGTTCAGCGACAAGGCGATCGCCAAAGAGTTGCTCAAGCTGGAGCGAAAGCGCATTGTGGCCGTGCAGCAGCGGCTCTTCGCGGAGCGGGCGCAAAGCCTGCTCGTGATCCTCCAGGCCACCGACACCGGCGGCAAGGACGGCACGATCCGGAACGTCTTTCAGGGAATCAATCCCCAGGGCTGCCGCGTCTGGAGTTTCGGCGTGCCGACCGAAGAGGAACTTGCACACGACGCGCTCTGGCGCTACCACCAGCACACGCCGGCCCGCGGCATGATCGGCATCTTCAACCGGTCCCACTACGAGGAAGTCCTCGTCGTGCGGGTCAAGGGACTCGTGGAGGAGGCGGTCTGGAACCGCCGGTACGACGAGATCAACGATTTCGAGCGCCTGCTGGCCCGCAACGGCACGCGCATCCTGAAGTTCTACCTGCACATCTCGAAAGACGAGCAGAAGGAACGCCTCCAGGCGCGGCTCGACGATCCCGCGAAGCATTGGAAGTTCCGGGTCGGCGATCTGGACGATCGGGTTCGCTGGGACGACTACCAGGCGGCGTTCCAGGACGCGATCAACCGCTGCACGACGCCCGAAGCGCCGTGGTTCGTGGTGCCGGCCAACCGGAAGTGGTATCGCAACCTCGTCGTCGCTAAAACCATCGCCGACACCCTCGAGGACATGAACCCGGAGTTTCCGCCGGAGGAGCCCGGGCTCGACAAGGTCGTCATTCCGGACTGACGTAATACCGGATTGAAGCTGGCCGGCTGCTTGCCAGGAAGTCGAGGAGAATGGACGCCACTCGTCCTCGGCGAGGCCATGCTCGCGTGCCGTAGGGCATGAAAGCGATGTCGAAATGCGGGTTGCGCTGATCGCCGATACCCACGGCAATCGGATCGCGCTGGAAGCTGTGTTCGAGCACATCGACCGCCAGGGCGTCGACGTTGTGGCCTGCCTGGGCGATGTCGCCGCGCTTGGTCCGGAGCCTTCGGGCTGCACCTCGATGATCCGTGAGCATGCCGACATCTGCGTGCTGGGCAACACGGACGACTGGCTGAATCGTGTCGTGCCTGGTGCCCCTCCCACCGTCTCCGACAGTGAAACGCTCAATGTCATGGTTGAATGGGCTCATGGACGGCTTGCCCGCGAAGATATCGAACTCCTCCGCGAACTACCCCTTTCGGCGCGGATCGAACTCGACGCGGGTAATCACCTGCACGTCTTCCACGGCTCGCCTCGTTCATTCGACGAGGTCATCGGAGCGAATACCCCGGCCAAAAAGCTCGCCAGCATGCTCGAAGGCCACGATGCGCTCGTCCATGCCGGTGGACACACCCACGTTCGCATGCTGCGCCAGATCGGGCGGGGAGTAGTCATCAATCCGGGGAGCGTGGGGCTGCCGGGGGTAGGACCTGGAGAGCCGGGTCTGACGGTGCATGAGGATGTGCATTGGGCCGAATACGCGACGATCGCTCGGAGTCGCGGCGTGATCCGAACGGCGTTTCATCGCATCCCGG
>JACCYX010000107.1 GCA_013696265.1 Chloroflexia bacterium | reverse complement strand
GATGGCCACCTACCAGGGCGGCCATTAGCCGCGGGATGCCAGTGATCTAGACCGCCTTGACTTCCGTGATCAGCTTGCCGAGGGACACCTTCGCGTCGCCGAAGAGCATCGAGGTCTTCGGGTTGTGGAAGAGTTCGTTCTCGACCCCGGCGAAGCCCGACCCCATGCTCCGCTTGAGGACGATCGCGCTCGCCGCCTCGTCGACCTTGAGGATCGGCATGCCGTAGATCGGGCTGGCGGGATCATCCCGCGCCGCCGGGTTGGTCACGTCGTTGGCGCCGATCACGAGCACCACATCGGTCTTCGAGAAATCGTCGTTGATCCGATCCATCTCGTACAGGTCGTCGTAGGGCACGTTCGCCTCGGCCAGCAACACGTTCATGTGGCCCGGCATGCGGCCGGCCACCGGGTGGATCGCGTACCGAACATCCACGCCCCGTTTCTGGAGTTCGCCGGCAAGTTCCTGCACCGCATGCTGGGCCTGGGCAACCGCCAGTCCGTAGCCTGGCACCACGATCACACGCTTGGCGTAGGCCAGCGCCACCGCGCCGTCCTCGGCGGTCACCTCGCGGACGGGCCGCGCTTCTTCCGTACCCGCTCCCTTGGCGGACGATGTGGGCGAAGCACCGAACGAGCCGAAAATGACGCTGGTGAGCGACCGGTTCATCGCCTTGGCCATGATCAGCGAGAGGAACATGCCCGACGCGCCAACCAACGCTCCCCCAACGACCAGCAACTGGATGTCGAGCACGAACCCGGTCAGGATCCCGGCCACGCCGCTGGCGGCGTTGAGCAGGGCGATCACGACCGGCATGTCGGCGCCGCCGATCGGGATAACCAGCAAGATCCCGGCGGCCAGTGCCAGCACGAAGGTCAGGACCAGGAGCGTTTGGGCGACGGCGCCGTCTTGCAGGTAGGTGGTGAGGGCGCCGAGGAGGACCATGCCGCCGATCAGGCCCGCCGCAATCACCTGCCGGTTGCCGAGGATAATCGCCCGGCCCGGAATCAGCCCCTGTAGCTTGCCGTAGGCCACGGCGCTGCCGGTCGCCGCGATCGAACCGATGATGCACCCGAGCACGATCGAGAGCACGGTTCCCCGGGAGAGACTCGACCGGCCGAGAATCTCGGCCACCGCGATCAGCGCCGAAGCGGCGCCGCCCATCCCGTTCAGGATGGCGATCATCTGCGGCATCGCCGTCATCTGCACGCGCTGCGCCATGACGTAGCCGAGTGCGCCACCGATGACGATGGCGACGACGATCAGGACGTAATTGCGTTCAACCTCTTCGAGAAAGAACGTCGCCACCGTCGCCAGCGCCAGGCCGATCACGGCGAGCTGGTTCCCGAAGGGCGCCGTCTTTGGCGAACTGAGCCGGTTGAGCGAGAAAACGAGCAGGATAGCCGAGACGAAGAAGGTGAGGTCGATGATCGCGTCGCGCCAGTTGTCGATCATTTCGACTGCTCCGCCACACCGCTCGCCTGATCCGCCGGGGTGCGTTGCCGAAACATCCGCAGCATGCGGTCGGTCACGGCGTAGCCGCCGACGACGTTTGCGGCCGCGAAGATGATTGAGAGGAACGCCAGTACTTCCAGCCACCAATCATCGACCGAGCCGAGCACGATGATCGCACCGATCAGCACGATTCCCGAGATCATGTTCGTGGCCGACATCAGCGGCGTGTGCAGCGTCGATGGCACCCGGTTGATCAGGACCACGCCGAGAAACACCGCGAGAACGAAAATATACCCACCGAGCAAAAAATCCTGGTTCACTGCCAATTCCCCCTGGTCTGCGCGTCCCCGTGTTCTGGTTGGCTCTCGTGTGTCAATCTGGCCGCCCTATTCTCTGGCACGCGGAGTGTCCCCCTGGCCATCGGCCCGGATGCCTGGCGCGGCGGCTTCCGCTTCCGCTGACGGCGGAGCCGGTTCAATCGGTGGCACGGGTTCGGCTGGAGACGGTGGAGCCGGCTCGGGAGCCGGGGCATCGTCGAGCTTCATCGACTTGCGGGTCATCTCCTGGATCACCTTGCGGTCGCGCGTGATGCACATGCC
>JACCYX010000104.1 GCA_013696265.1 Chloroflexia bacterium | reverse complement strand
GATCACGACATCTTCCCCGGTCTCGGAGGAGTTGAGGTTAAGCGAGACGTGATCGTTGCCCCGTATCGCCTTCAGCTTGGGCATGTTCGGCTGGCTGTAGATGACGAACGTCCCATCCCGCCACAGGAACCAAACCGGACTTGATTGAGGTCTGCCTTGCGGGCTAACGGTGGTCAGCCAAATGATTTGCTCGCGTTGAAGTCGTTCCAACGCATGCCTTCCAGTGTCGGATGAGAAGTCGATTCCAGACATCCGGGATCCTTTCACGCGGTGGCTGAGGTGACGAGTGGCGCCTACGAATTGCCGCCGGGGCGGTAGTTCGGTGCCTCCTTGGTCACGGCGACATCGTGCGGATGGCTCTCGCGCAACCCGGCCGCGGTGACCTGGATGAATTGGGTGTCGTTCTTGAGCACGTCGATCGAGCCCGCCCCGACGTAGCCCATCGCCGACCGCAATCCGCCGATGAGCTGGTACACGAGCGGCGCCAGCGATCCCTTGTAGGCGACCCGGCCCTCGATACCCTCCGGCACCAGCTTGGAAACGTTGCCGATGTCTTCCTGGAAATAGCGGTCCTTCGAGAACGACCGTGCCCGCATCGCGCCGAGCGATCCCATGCCCCGGTATTCCTTGAACCGCTCGCCCTGAAAGATGATGACCTCGCCGGGACTCTCGTCCAAACCGGCGAAGAGGCTGCCGAGCATCACGCAGTCCGCGCCGGCCGCGATTGCCTTGGCGATGTCGCCTGAGAACTGGATCCCCCCGTCGGCGATCACCGGCACGCCACGTGGCCCGGCGACCTTCGCGACCTCGTGGATCGCCGTGATCTGGGGCACGCCGGTGCCGGAAACGACACGGGTGGTGCAGATCGAGCCGGGACCCACACCAACCTTCACCGCGTCCGCCCCGGCGTCGATCAGGGCGGCGGCGGCCGCTCCGGTGGCGATGTTCCCCGCCATGATCGGGATCTGGAGTTCGCCCTTGAGACGGCGCACCATCTCGATCACGTCGATGTTGTGACCGTGCGCGGTATCGACGATGAGCAAGTCCACCCCTTTGGCGACCAGGGCGTGGGCGCGTTCTTCAGCGTCCTGGCCGACCCCGATCGCGGCCCCGACCCGGAGCCGGCCCCGGCTATCCTTGGTGGCGTTCGGGTACTGGATCTTTTTCTGGATATCCTTGACCGTGATCAGCCCGGTGAGATAGCCATGCTCATCGACGACGGGCAGCTTTTCGACCTTGTGCCGGTGCAGGATTTCGCTGGCCTGGTCGAGCGTGGTGCCGGCCGGCGCGGTGATCAGCCCCTCCCGCGTCATCACCGCCGAGATCATCTGGCCCGTGTCCCGGATGAATCGGAGGTCGCGGTTGGTGAGGATACCGACGAGTTTCCCCCGCTCGTCCGTGATCGGCACGCCGGAGATGTGATACCGCTCCATCACGTCGAGCGCGTCGCTGATCGGCTGGTTAGGGCCGAGCGTCACCGGTTCCACAATCATCCCGGATTCGGACCGCTTCACCTTGTCGATCTCGGCCGCCTGGTCCTCGATCGGGAGGTTGCGGTGCACGATGCCCATGCCGCCCTCGCGGGCCAGCGCGATCGCCAGCCGTGCCTCGGTCACGGTATCCATTGCCGACGAGATCAGGGGGATGTTGAGCACGATGTCCGCGGCGATCCGGGTGCTGGTGTCCACCGTGTGCGGCAGCACGTCCGAGCGCGCCGGCAGCAGGAAGACATCGTCGAAGGTGAGGCCCAGGCCGACGAACTTGTCCGCCCGCATCGCGCGGACGGCATCGGTGGAACCGTTGGGGGAAGCGACGGATACCGGTTCGGAGTGAACACTGGTGCTCATGGGGAGGGGCTCCTGGGTGTCGATCGTGGGGTACGGACTTTGGGGCGCGGTCGGGAGCGCCAATCCGCGTGTACGTTCCAATCCTACCGTAGTCCAAGACGTTCGATAAGTTCCGCGGCAAACGCCTCGTAGGCGAGACCGCCCCGGGACGACGGATCGTACTCGGCGATCGATTGCCCGAAACTGGGTGCTTCGGCCAGGCGAACGGAACGGGGGATGATGGTCGTGAAGATGCGATCCGGAAAGAAGCGCCGAACCTCCTCGACCACGCTGGTCGAGAGGTTGGTGCGGGCGTCGAACATCGTCATCAGCACGCCGAGCAGGTCGAGGTCGGGATTCAGGCGCCGCTTGACCAGGTCGATCGTTGTGATCAACTGGCTCACGCCTTCGAGCGCCAAAAACTCGCACTGGATCGGGATGACGACGTGATCGGCGGCCGTTAGCCCGTTGATCGTGAGCAAACCCAGCGAAGGCGGGCAGTCGATGATCGCCAGATCGTAGGTTTCGGTTGCGCCGGAGAGCGATCGCTTGAGCTGGTGCTCGCGATCGGCCACTGACACGAGATCGACCTCGGCGGCGGCAAGGGCTGGTGTCGTCGGCAGCAGGTCGACGTTGGGCCGGACCGACGGCAGGATCGCGCCCGACATCGGCGCGTCGTCGAGGATGATGTCATAGACGGTGCCGTCAAGGTTGGCCTTGTCGATCCCGAGCGACGAGGTCGTGTTGCCCTGCGGGTCCAGGTCGATCAGGAGTACCCGGTAGCCGCGCCGGCCAAGCAACACGCTCGTGTTGACGGCGGTCGTTGTTTTGCCGACGCCGCCCTTCTGGTTGGCGAACGCGATCGCGCGCATGGATCGCGGGTCAGCGGTTTCAGGAGTCGGTGCGGCCAAGGATGCCCTCTGGCGAAGTCGGGAGGGGCGGCGATCCCGTCAGGAAGTGGACCGCCACGATCCACCGGCGCGGACCGGTCAAGATGGATCGTAGCACGGGCCAGGGTCAGTCGTTGACCGTGACCCGCGCCCGGGCCTCGTTGATCTGGTCGCGCATCGCTTGTGCCGCGCGCTGGGCCGCCACGTCGAAATCCTGGCCTTCCGAGGCGTACATGATGGCCCGCGACGACGAGCACAGCATGCCGGTCCCGGCGGCATTGACCCCTGCCGTGACCGACGCTTCCAGTTGCCCGCCTTGCGCTCCAAGCCCCGGCAGCAGGATCAGTTGGTCTCCGACGCGCCGCCGTACAGACGCAAGTTGTTCGGGATACGTCGCGCCGACGACGAGCCCGACCGAGGCCGGATACCTGGCGTTCCATTCCCGGCATTTATCCGCGACGGTGAGGAAAAGCGGGTCGCCGGTGGCGAGCGGGAGGTCCTGAAGGTCGCCGCTGCCTGAGTTGCTGGTCTTGCAGAGGACGATCACGCCCTTGTCCTCATATTCGAGGAAGGGCGCGGCGGCATCTTCGCCGAGGTACGGGCTGACGGTGAGCGCGTCGAACCCAAACTCGTTGAACCAGCCGTGGGCGTACGCCCTGGCCGTCTCGCTGACGTCGCCGACCTTGCAGTCGAGGATCACCGGGACACTTGACGGGATCGAATGGCGCACCGCCCAGAGGGCATTCAGGCCCGGCCGGCCAAGGGCGGTGAAGAAGCCGAGATTCGGCTTGAAGGCGGCGGCGTAGGGATGGGTGGCTTCAATAGTCGCCTGGCACAGGTGAACGACCGAATCGACCGACCGCTCGAAGTGGCCCGGCAACCGTTCCAGCACAGGATCAAGCCCGATACAGACGAGCGAGTCGGTGTCGAGCATCCGGCGCTCGACGCGTTCGGCAAACGTGTTTGGTTGGTGCATTGAGCATTCTCCAGTACGTACCGCGATCCCTACGACGGGAGTGTACGGCTTCCCGCTCGATAACGGAAACAATCACCGGGCTTAACCCGTCGAGTGGCTGCTTGTGACTATTTGGAACAGGTTTTTCCTTCCTTCCCGTGGTGTTACACTGCGGTTGCGATGAATTCGACGGATTCGGATTGACAGCCACCTGGTGGCATCGGACATCCATCCTGGTCTCCCCCGCCG
>JACCYX010000083.1 GCA_013696265.1 Chloroflexia bacterium | reverse complement strand
TAGGTCTGCCGGCCTTGCGCGCCCCACGCACATTGCAGATTTTCGTAGGGGCGGTACCGCCATCATCAGGTCCAACAAATGCATAGTACGTGGTTGAAAGCGCGCCGTTCCTGGGTTCGCGGGCGCTTGATCTGGGAGCATTGCTCGCCGTGTGGACGAGCGCCGGTGCCGGGAGCCGAGAATCCGACGGGTTTCTGATCGGATCGCGGTCGAAACTCACGCATTCTCGGCTCCCGGCAGATCTGCGTATCCACGCGGAGCCAAACTAACTCCCGATGAGCCCATGTGAAGCCAAGAGTCACGCCGATTCGGGCACGTACTTTTCATTTGTTGGACCTCATGCTCGCTAGCCCTCCCCTACACGATCCGAGAAAACGCGAATCCTCACATGATGTGTATCAAGCGTTACGAGATTGGCAGTAGACGCACCTCCGCCAACACCTCCAGCCAAATCTATATCCGAGTGATTCAGTCTGATATACTACACACCGACGGGCGGCTGGCATCGCCGGGTGAACCGGGCGGCTCTCGATCCGTCCAGGCATCTACCCAAACCCGTGCGAACTGATATACTTGACGGTGTTGGGAACGAGACTTATTCTCAACTACCGATTTCTCCAGATCGGCGGCAAGGAATCCGGTTGGAGAAATGGGCATCCTGGAAGGACAGCAGCCGTGGTTGCCGAGAAAAGCGCCAGCTACCGGAACACAACCCAACGCGCCATCATCCTGGCCGAGGTCGAATCGTACGACGGTCACCTGACCGCGGGCGAAATTTTCGAGCGTGTCCGGCGGCAATACCCAACGATTGCCTACGGCACCGTGTACCGCACGCTCCACCTGCTGGCCGAGCATGGACTGATCCAGGAGTTGACGTTCGCCGACCAGGCGAGCCGGTTCGACAAGCGCGTCGAGCGCCACGACCACGTCCACTGCACCGATTGCGGCATCATCGTCGATGTCGACGTGCCGGTGGCGCTGATGGCGCGGCACGTCGCGGAAGAGCAATCCGAGTTCACGATTACCAGTCACCATACGGTCTTCAACGGTCTTTGCCGAACGTGTCAGGGTGCCAGAAACACTGGCCTCCGGGCGGCATCGATCAGCGTGCGTGCCGGATAAGCGGTACACACGTAACGCGATTGTCACTACGTCCACGATCTCGTGAGACGTCGAACCACTCGGGAGGGGTTACCGAATCACCATGACCGACACCAGCAACGCGCCGATGTTCGAAATCGAAAACCTGCACGCATCGATCGACGACAAGGAAATCCTCAAGGGCGTCGACCTGACGATCAACGTGGGCGAAGTGCACGCGATCATGGGTCCCAATGGGTCCGGCAAGAGCACCCTCGCTAACGTCCTGGCCGGCAACCCCGCCTACGAAGTGACCGAAGGCTCGGCTCGCTTCTTCGGCGAGGACATCCTTGAACTGGCTCCCGAGGAACGGGCCCACCTTGGCATCTTCCTCGCGTTCCAGTACCCGACCGTGATCCCCGGCGTGTCGATGGCCAACTTCCTGCGGATGGCGGGCACGAACACGCGCAAGGCACGCGCCGCCGCCGGCGGCGACGAGCGAGCCCCGTTCACCCCTCGCGAGTTCCGGCGCCTGATGCGCGAGAAGATGCAGCTCCTGCACATGGACGATTCGTTCGCCACCCGCTACCTGAACGAAGGCTTCTCCGGCGGCGAGAAGAAGCGTGCCGAGATCCTGCAGCTGGCGCTGCTGGAGCCGACGCTGGCGATTCTCGACGAGACCGACTCCGGGCTCGACATCGACGCCCTGCGCGTCGTCTCCGATGGCGTGAACAAACTCGCCCACGACAAGATGGGCACATTGTTGATCACGCACTACCAGCGCCTGCTCAACTACATCAAGCCTGACTACGTTCACATCATGATGGGTGGACGGATCGTCCAGAGCGGCGGTCCCGAACTTGCCCTCGAACTCGAGTCCAAGGGTTACGAGAAACTTCGCGCCGAAGTCGCCGCCGCGTAGGACACCGAATCCGTAGGGGCCGGCCCGTGTGCCGGCCCGCAATATCAGGGTCCAATCCACCCCGACAAGGAGCACCACAATGGTTGCACAGGTCGATATTGGCGATTACAAATATGGCTTCCACGACGCCGAGCAGTACGTTTACAAGTCCGAGAAGGGCCTGAATCGCCAGGTCGTCGAAAACATCTCGCACATGAAGAACGAGCCGGAGTGGATGCGGGATTACCGCCTCAAGTCGCTCGACCACTTCGAGAAGCGCCCGATGCCGAACTGGGGTAGCGATGCCATTCATGACATCGACTTCGACGACATCTACTACTACATCAAGCCGTCGGAGGGCATGGGCAAGACCTGGGACGACGTCCCTTCCTACATCAAGGACACCTTCGAGAAGCTCGGCATCCCGGAGGCGGAGCGCAAGTTCCTGGCCGGCGTCGGCGCCCAGTACGAATCCGAGGTCATCTACCACTCGCTGCGCGAGGATCTCGAATCGCAGGGCGTGATCTTCCTCGACATGGATTCCGCCGTCCGCGAGTACCCGGACCTGGTCAAGC
>JACCYX010000069.1 GCA_013696265.1 Chloroflexia bacterium | reverse complement strand
GTGTGGAGATGGGCTGGAACCTGGAGGAGCACGACGAAAACCAGCTCGTCCTGCTCTTCGAACTCGCCTTGACGAGATGCCCCCAACTGGTGCGGCGCGGAGATGATGAAGTCGTCATCGTTTCCATTGCTGAATACGAGCGGCTGGGCGGCAAGAAACCTGGGTTCATCGAACACCTGCTGAGTATCCCCACCTCCGCGGAATTGGACCTGACGCGAGGCAAGAGCCCGATGCGGGATGTCGACTTCAGTGAGTGACCCGATGCCCCATTTGCCAGATGGATTGCTGCGTCTTTGCCGCCGGTAGAGGTGTCGGAGCGGTCGGTCCGATCCCTGCTCGCGCGTTGGTTTCCGGGCGCGTCGGTTGATGTCGAGCGGATGTGGGCGGGCGTCTCGACGCCGGTCTACCGTGTGACCGTCGGCGATGAGGTGAGCTACCTGCGGCTCGGCGAGGAGCCGGGCGAGCGGCGGGACGCCGAGGTCCGGGTCCATGAGCTGGTCCGTGACCTTGGGATCGCCGTGCCGGAGGTGGTGCGGTGGGAATGCGAGCCGCCAGAACTCGATCGCTCGGCGGCGCTGACCGCGCGGATGCCCGGCATCCCGCTCAGCGACTTCAACGGTGATGCCGCCGATGCGTTGCGCCAGGCGGGACGCGATCTGGCCCGGCTCAACGCGATTTCGGTCACAGGGTACGGTTGGGTGGACTTCGTCGTCGGCGACGATCGTCGCCTGGCCGCCGAGCACCCCACCCGTGCGGCGTGGGCGGTCGAGTGCCTGGCCGCTTTGGAGGTGGTGCGGGCGGCCGGTATCGGCTCGGTGGCCCTGCCAGAAGCGGTGGAAACCTGGTCCAGGCTTCCCGATCCGGGCGCGTCGTTCCTCGCGCACGGCGATCTCGACGCGAGCCATGTTTACGTCGATCCCGTAACCGGTGACTACCAAGGGCTGATCGACTTCGGCGAAATCCGGGGAGCCGACCGGCTCTACGATCTCGGGCACGCGCTGGTGCACGCCGGGGAAGCGCGCGAGCGAACGGTGTTCGACGGGATCACCGCCGGTTACGCCGAAATCCCGCCGGTCGATCTGGCGGCGGTGCGGTTGCAGGCGGTCGCGATCGCGGTTCGGGCCCTCGCGATCCAGCTTGGCCGGGCGCCCAATGCCTACCGCGAGTACCTCACCGGGCGGCTGGAGGAGTTGCTGGACGATGGCCACTGGCCGCCCACCTGAACGTTTCGCCGGGCCATATACTGGTTTCCAGGCATCCGGAAAGGAGTCACGTCCATGGCTGAAACGAAGAAGGCCCGCCTGATCCACCACGATGGCACCCTGACCGTCGTCCTACCCGAAGATTTCGGCCTGGAAGGCGACGAGGTCTACGTCACCCGCGACGCGGAGACGGGCGATGTGACGCTCTCGCGCCAGCCTGGGCGGAATAGCCTGGCGGATTACATCGCGTTTCGTGACTCCCTCGATATCCCTCAGGAAGACCTCGATGCCTACATGGCGGAGCGGCCGATGAACCAGCCGGCCACCTGGCGGAACGTTTTCGAGGACGAGGAGTAGTGGCCTACCCGCTGATGCTCGACACGGACATCGCCAGTTACGTTATTAAGGCCCGATACCCGTCAGTCGATGCGCGCTTTGCCGGAGCGGATCCCGCGCGGATTTGCGTATCGGCGGTAACGCAATCCGAATTGATCTTCGGCTTGAAGAATCTCGACCCTGCCCATCGGCTGCATCTCAATGTCCGCCGATTTCTGCGAGATACGCCGATCCTCGCGTGGGGTGAAGAGGCCGCGGAAATTCATGCCGACGTTCGTCATCGACTCTCATCCGCCGGCAACGTTATTGGCGAACTGGACATGATGATTGCCGCGCACGCCATGTCGCTCGACGCTGTACTCGTGACGAACAATACGCGGCATTTCGCGCGGCTCGCGCGGTCCCTGGCCATCGAGAACTGGGTGGCTGATCCCTTGGCGTGATCGCCAGCGACTCCAGCACCGGCGGTCATTACGTCACCAGGCCGGTGGCCGCGATTTCGCGGTACGCTCCGGTGTCGATGATCTCCCGCAGCGCCTGGGCCACTTGCCAGACCTCGTGGTACGTGGTGTAGAGGGCGATCGGGGCGAGGCGCACGACATCCGGCTGCCGGAAATCGACGACGAAGCCGCGCTCCTTCAGCGCCAGCGCGATCCAGGCCCCGTCGTCGTGCTCGATCGCGACGTGACCGCCGCGCCGGGCGTGCACGCGCGGCGTGCCGATCCGGTAGCCGTAGGGGTGTTCGCACAGACCCATGCCCTCGACCAGCGCGATGAGGTAATCGGTCTGGGCCAGCGATTTCTGGCGGATGGCATCGATCCCGACCTCCTCGAAGATCGCCAGCGACCCCAGCAGCGCCGCCGCCGAGAGCAGGGGGATGGTGCTGACCTGGAACGCCCCGGCCCCCTCCGCCCCGGCCCACTCGTGGACCATGTCGAACTGACGGTCCTTGCGGTAGCCCCACCAGCCAGCCAGGGCGGGGTCCGTGCCGGCGTGGCGCGGGTTGACGTAGAGCGCGCCGACCGCGCCCGGCCCGGCGTTCAGGTACTTGTACGAACACCAGATCGCGAAATCGATGTCCCACGCATCGAACCGGTGGGGCAGGGCGCCGGCCGAATGGGCGCAATCGAATCCGATCACGACCTTGGCGGCGTGAGCCGCCCTGGTCAGGCGCGGGATGTCGACGAGCTGACCCGAGCGGTAGAGCACCGAAGGCAGCATCGCCAGCGCGACCTCGTCCGTCATCGCCGCGATCAGGTCGTCCTCGTCGATCGTGCGGCCATCGCGGCTGGGAACCAGCACGAGGTCGCGGTCGGGGTCGCCGCCGCGCCGCCGGAGCTGGCTCTGCATGGCGTAGACATCGGAGGGAAAATCGAGCGCGGTAGCGAGAATTTGTCGCCTGCGCCCTTCGGGCCGGTAGAAGGTACCGATCATCTGGTGGAGGTTGACGGTGGTGGTGCCGGTGACGACCACGGATTCGGGCGCGGCGCCGACGAGCGCCGCCATCCGGGCGCCGAGATTCTCGCCGAGCGTGAACCAGGGTGGGTCGGCCGCGAGCCAGCCGGCGATGCCCTGCACTTTC
>JACCYX010000064.1 GCA_013696265.1 Chloroflexia bacterium | reverse complement strand
GACGAAATCGTGGCCATATCCCAGTAGAAGTGCTGGAGATTCTGGTCGTTGCCGGCGGCGCCGTCGAAGAAGATGCCGGGGTCGATCTGGGCCAATTCGACCTGGAAACCGATCGATTCGAGATGGGCCTGAACCACCGCCTGGGTCTTCTGGCGAACCTGGTTGATCGGGGTCGCGTAGACCAGCCGCAGCTCGATATCGTCCTTCGAGCGGACATCGCCGTCCAGCGTCCAGCCGGCGTCGTCGAGGATTTGGGCGGCGGCTTCCAGGTTGAACTCCCACGAGGTGTTTGGCGAGTCGAAGAATGAGCTGCCGGCGAGGACGTTGGCCTCGGCCAGGGCCGCGTCGCCGTAGAACTCCTCGGAAATCAAGGCGCGGTCGATCGCCAGATTGAGCGCCTGGCGCACGGCCGGATCGGTGAGGAACGGGTGCGGCGTGTCTTTGTGCGAGCGCTCGCCATCGACCTCGGCGTTGGGGTCGGCGAAGTTGAGGTAGAACGACTCGACGGTGGTGTTAACTGTTTGCAGAATCGTGCCCTGGTCGCCGTTGGCCACGATCTCCGCGATGATCTCGGGCTCGGCCTGCACGTTCCAGGCGTAGTCGTACTCGCCGGTCTGGACCACCGCGCGGCCAGCCGAGACGGCATCGCCGCCGCCTTTAAAGGAAACGGTGGCGAAGAAGGGCTTGTTCGGCTCGCGGTAGTTCTCGTTGGCGGAGAACTGGGCGGCGTCGTTGGGGGCGAAGGAATCGACCTTGAACGGGCCAGTGCCGATCGGGAAGGAGAGGAACTCGCCATTGATGTTGGCGGGGTCGTTGCCGAAGACGTGGGCCGGATAGATGATGCCCCAGTCGGACCCGGTGAAAGGCTCGAACCACGCAACCTGCGGTCCGGTGAAGGTGACGACCGCCGTCAGGTCGTCGGGCGCCTCGATGTTCGCGATCACGGCCCAGGTGTCGATGTTGACCGAGGCGTTGTCCGGATTGGTGACCCATTGCCAGGTGAAAATGAGGTCGTTGGCCGTGAACGGCTCGCCGTCGCTCCAGGTCACCCCTTCCTTCAGCGTGAAGGTCACGCCGGTGAGGTCTTCGGCCACGCTACCGTCTTCCGTCGAGGGCGCGGCGGCGGCCAGGATCGGGATGAGCGTGCCATCCGGCAAGTAGCCGAGGAGCGGTTCCATGACGAGGTTTCCGGCGAAGGAATCCTTGGAGCCGGTGGCGCTGTGGGCGGCGAGCACGGTCGGCGCCTGGGACTGGATGATGCGGAGTTCGCCACCGGCGCCACGCTCCTGCCCCTCGGTTCCGGCCGCCGGGACACCGGTGGCCGCCGCTTGCGGCGAGGCGGCGGGCGAGGCTTCCTGGGCGCCCGCGCCGCTAGCGAGGATCGCGGCGGTGGCCGTGCCGACGCCGAGGGCGGTGGCCGCTTGCATAAACTGACGACGCGAGAGATCGCCGCGCTGGAGCCGGTCGACGAGGTGCTGGAGGGTCATGACTGAGGTCCTTTCGGGGGACGAGTTTTGACCGGGACTGAACATCGGGCGCGAGAGGTTCTCCAATCGTTTCGGATAGGTAGGCTCCCGCCACCCCTGAGTGTAAGGTACTCGTGACAGGGTTCCCAGAGGCCGGGCTCCACGTCAGGTCGAGCCCCCGCCGGATGCGAGAAATCCTTGGGCCACGAGCCACTCGAAATGATTCGAAGGCACAGGGAGGGTTCCATGCGGCACGTCGGCGATCTCGACCTTGATCAGGACCTCGCGTTCGAAGAACGGCAGTGGAAGATCCAGCGGGTGGGCTGGGTGGTGATGGCGCTCATCGTCGTGGCGGCCTTGCTCGGGGTCTTCGGGTCGGGGCCGCTGAGCGCCGCCACGGTTGGCGACGACGCGACCCTGGCGCTGCATTACCAGCGCTTCGTGCGCCACCAGGGCCAGGGCGAGCTGGTCGTCAGGGTCGCGCCCAACGAGACGGTCGAGGGACGGGTGGAGTTCTGGCTCACGACGGAGTTCCTCGGCGAGATCGATCTGCAGGGTATCAGTCCGGAACCGGACGAAGTCCGCTCGGCTGGCGACCGTCAAATCTTCGTCTTCCTGGTCAACGACCCGGCCGGCCCGCTGGAGGTGACCATCTCCTACTTCCCGAACGGGTTGGGCCGGGTTTCGGGAGGCATTGGACTCGTCGATGGGCCGGACTTCTCATTCAACCAGCTGAGCTATCCCTGACTGGCGACACGTCATGATCTGGATGGAGAATCGATCCGATGGATGCTGTGCTGCGCGCGAGTGCGATCTACCTGGTGCTCCTGCTGATTTTCCGGATCACCGGCAAGCGGTCCCTGGCCCAGATCACCACCTTCGACTTCGTGCTCCTGCTGGTGATCGGCGAGGCGACCCAGCAGGCATTGCTGGGCAACGACTTTTCCATCATCAACGCGGCGATCGTGATCGTGACCCTGCTGACGATCGACGTCGGCTTGTCGCTGGCGCAGGCGCGGTTCCCCCGATTCGGGCCTTGGCTCGACGATGTGCCGCTCGTGCTGGTCGAGGATGGTCAAATGCTGCAACGGCGGATGGACAAATCGCGGATTTCGGAAGCGGACATCCTGCACGCGGCGCGGTCCACCCAGGGGCTCGAACGGATGGACCAGGTCAAATACGCGGTACTGGAGCGGACGGGGGATATTTCGATCATCCCGAAGCAGGAGTCGTAGCGCCAGCCTCACTCAGATGAATCAGACGCAAACCTGGTAGTGGCAGTCCCGAGCGTGCTCGGG
>JACCYX010000056.1 GCA_013696265.1 Chloroflexia bacterium | reverse complement strand
GGACGAGATCGAGGCCGAGCTGGGCAGGATGTACGAGACGACGCACACCGATGGCCGGAAGGGGCGGATCGAATACACCGTCTGGAGTGAAGTCTTCACCTGCCCCTCATGCACTGGGGAAGTCGTTTTTACGGACGCCGCGCTCGATCTGGAGACTTTCCGTGTGGCCGACTCGCTGACGTGCCCGCATTGTGGAGCCCAGTCGACCAAGGAGCGCATGGACCTGGCGTTCGAAAGCTTCCTCGATATCGCGACTGGGGAGGTCGCGACACGGCCACGCAGGGTTGCCGTCCTGATCAACTACAAGGTGGGGAAGGATCGCTTCACCAAGCGGTCGGACCGTCGCGACGCCGAGGTTCTGGAGCGGATCGCCGCCGACCCGTTACCGGCCGAACTTCCCACGATCCCGCTGCCCGACTGTCAGATGGCGCGTGTCGGGAGGATGCGGACGACGAACACGTCGGCCGTTCACTTCATGTTCCTGCCCCGTGCGGTCCACGCGCTCGCCGGTCTCTGGCGGAAGGCCAACGCCTGTCCAGACGAGCGCATCCGGCACATGCTGCTCTACTTCGTCGAACAGGCGATCTGGGGCATGTCGATTATGAATCGCTACCGGGAGATTCAATACGGTCGACCGGGCGGGTCTCAAGTAAACAACTATATGTCAGGCGTTTATTATGTTGCGTCTTCTTTTTCAGAGGTCAGTCCTTGGTACATCCTGGAAGCAAAGCTCAAACGTCTGGTGGGGGCGTTCGCCAACGACTATGCGAAGTAAGGCTTCGTTTCGCTAACCACAGGAGATTGCGCGGCCCTGCCGGTTCCAGATCGCTCTGTCGATTACATCTTCACCGATCCGCCGTTCGGCGAGAACATTTACTACGCCGATCTGAACTATCTTGTCGAGAGTTGGCACGGCGTGATCACCGACGCGACGCCCGAAGCGATCATGGACCGGGTAAGGCGCAAAGCGCTACCCGATTACGGGCGGCTGATGCAGCGCTGCTTCGCCGAGTACCACCGCGTGCTCAAGCCGGGCCGCTGGATGACCGTTGTCTTCCACAACTCCAGCAACGCCGTCTGGAACGTGATCCAGGAGGGGATGCTGGCGGCGGGCTTCGTGGTCGCCGATGTCCGCACGCTGGACAAGCAGCAGGGTTCGTTCCGGCAAGTCACCAGCTCGGCCGTCAAGCAGGATCTCGTGATCTCCGCCTACAAGCCGGCCGAGGCTTTCGAGGAGCGGTTCAGGACCGAAGCGGGCACGGAGGAGGGCGCCTGGACCTTCGTCCGCCAGCACCTCGACCAACTCCCGGTCGTGGTCGAGCGTGGCGGCATCGTCGAGCGGATCGCCGAGCGCCAGCCCTTCCTCCTCTTCGACCGGATGGTGGCGTTTCACATCCAGCGCAACGCCACGGTGCCGCTCTCGGTCGCCGCCTTCCTGGCCGGGGTCCAGCGGCGCTTCGCCGAACGCGACGGCATGCTCTTCCTGCCGGACCAGGTGCAGGAGTACGACGAGGCGCGGCTGCGGCTTTCCCAGGTTGCGCAAATCCCGATGATCGTCACCGACGAGAAGGCGGCGATCACCTGGCTGCGCCAGCAACTCGATCCCGCCCTGGGCGGCACGCCGCTGACCTACCAGGAGATCCAGCCGCGGTTCCTCACCGATCTGCGGCAGGTGAAGCAGGAGGAGTTGCCGGAACTGCGCGACATGCTCTCCCAGAACTTCCTGGAGGATGCCGTTCACCGCTGGTACGTGCCGGACCCAGGCAAGGCGGAGGATCTCGAGCAAATCCGGAGGCGGGATCTGTTGCGCGCCTACCAGATCTATGTCGATGGCAAGGGGAAATTGCGGTCGTTCCGGTCCGAGGCCGTGCGCGCCGGGTTCGCGGATGCCTACCGCCAGGGCCGCTTCGCCGAGATCGTCCGCCTGGCGGAGCGCATTCCCGGCGAGCGGCTCCAGGAAGACCCCGACATGCTGATGTATTACGACAATGCAAGTCTCAGGGTTGACTAACGCCGCGCTCCGGATGCCGGAGGCCGTGCTGCGTCACTTCCCAGCCCACCTCCACGCGCTGACGGTGGTGTCGGATCGCGACGGCCTGCTGGCGGACGAAGACGTGGCGGGCGTGCTGGCCGACCGCGGGTTCGCGGTGATTGAGGAAACGGATCCGGTCATGCTCCGGGTCCGGGTCGAGCACCTCCGGCCGTGGACGCCGGAGCGGCCGGTCATCGTTGTCACCCAGGGCGACCTCCGGAACCTGCCGTTCGACCTCTGGCGGCAAGGGCGCCAGATCAGCCTCTCGCTCCATGACTTCTTCCCCAGGCTGTCGTACCCGATCGTGAAATCGCTCGCGCCGGCCCGGCGTGCGCGACTGGCCGCGGCGGGGGAGCCGCCGACCTCGCTCGGCGAGGTATCGAGCATCGACTTCGTCCTGCGCCATGCCTTCGAGGTGGAGGCGCTGGACCTGGCCAATCCGGCCGGACTGGTCGGCTGGCTCAACGTACACCACGCGCGGAATGAAATCCTCCCGCCGCGGCTGCGTGAGGCGCTGCTGGCCCGGCTGCGGGCCGCTCCCGCGTTGGCTGGGCTCGATCCAGCGCCCCTGATCGACGATAAGGATGCCTACGAAGTTTTCGTGCGGGAGCAATGGGACACGTTCGTCCGCCGCGCGGCGGGCACATCGATCGCAAAGACCGGGGCGCCGTACATCCTGCGCTTCGAGCGGGACACTGAACTGCAGGATGACCTGGCGGGACTTCTGCGCACGGGCACGATCGCGCCCGTGCGGGTGGGCGATCCCGATCTGCTCCCGGCCTGGGCTCGCCCCGGCGTGCTGGCCGAGACCGATGACGGCCGGGCGGCGCGGGCGGTCGCGCTCGCCGGGTCGTTGGCGGGGCGCCTCGGTGAGGATGGTGGCGAACGTCGCTGGGACGACTGGCGGGCCATTGCCCGGGAATGGGCGGAACTGAGCATTCTCCGGGTTGAGATGGATTCAGGTTCCGCCGCGATCGCGCCCCTGGAGGCGACGCTCGACCGGACGTTCCTCGATTGGCTGCGCCGCCGCTACGCCTCGCTTGGCGGGCAAAAACTGCCCCAACCGCATCACGTCCACCACGTTCCGTTGTGGCTGGCGCG
>JACCYX010000041.1 GCA_013696265.1 Chloroflexia bacterium | reverse complement strand
ACGTCGCCGGTGAAGGCGCCGATGATGATCTGCCCGAAGTCGGGCTCGATCGGCGTCATCTCGGCGATCACGTCGGCCACGGCGGGATTCGCCGTCACCGGCGAGGGCGCGAGGCGCACCCGATCGGTGAAGAAGCCCAGGGACTGGCTGTAGGTAGGGTGGACTTCCGCCCGCTCGACCGCCGTGAGATCGAATGGCGGCTGATCCATGCGTTCGGCGAGCGTCACGTAGTACTCGTCGGTCGTCATCTGGAGCAGGATGTCGGCCGCCACATCGGGGTTCTGGGATTGGGTCGCCAGCCAGTAGGTCCCGGTCGCCGGACCCACATTGACGCGAGCGGTCGAGCCCGCCTCCGGCATCGGAATCGGCGCCACCCCCAGGTTGTCCAGGTAGGCGTCGAAATCCTGGGTCACCACTCCGGCGTTCCACGGGCCGTCGAAGAGCATGGCGCCGCCGCCGCTGGCCCAGCGCGCCCGCGCGTCCCGCTGGTCGAGGCTCAGCGAGGATGGGAAGAGCAGGCCGTCCTGGTTCATCGAGAGCAAGAACTCCATCGCCTGCACGAACGGCTCAGTGCCATGCGTATATTCACCGGTGAGGAAGTCGATCGGGCCGGGCGCGCCCGCGGTTTGCGCCAGTTCGGTAACGTGCTGGGCCATTCGGTCCGGGAAGTTGATTCCCTGGATCCAGCCATAGACCTGACCGCCGCCGTTTTCGGTGATCGTGGCCGCCGCTTGCCGGAACTCGTCCCACGTCAGGGGTCCGACCTCCGGGTCGACGCCGGCATCCTCCATCATCTGCTTGTTGAACCAGTTGAGCGTCGCGTACTGCCGGGGACTGAAGATCGGGAAGCTGTAGACCTCGTCGTTGAAGATGGTCAGGCCCGGTTGCAGCGTGCCCTCGGGCATGGCGTCGAGAGTCGCCTGGCCGTTCGGCAGCGGCTGGAACCAACCCTCGCGCACGAGGTTCTCGATCGAGGTGCCGGCCGCACCCGGCGTGGTGGCGATGTCCGGCATCTGCTCGCTCTGGTAGGCGAGCTGCAGCGCCTGGTTCATTTCGTTGGGCGGGTAGAGGGTGAGTTCGATCGTGACGTTAGGGTTGGCTTCCATGTAGCCATCCCGGATCGACTGGTTCAGGCCCTCAGGGAAATGCTCCCACCAGCGAACCGTGACATCGTCCTGGGCCGCCAGCAACGGACGGGCGCTGGCCCCGAGGCCGGCGAGCGTCGACGCGGCGAGCGCCGACCCCTGGAGCAACCTGCGTCGATCGATGCGTTTCCCACCAATCATGTGTGAGACCTTTCCGATAACGAACGTGCCGTCCTTCGAACTCCGAATGACTCGTCAGGGGTGTCCGTACTCGCTCGCGCGCAGCAGCGAGATCACGACATCCCGGACCGCGTGGATGTGTTCCCGCGCCAGCGTCATCGCCCCGGCGGCGTTTCCCCTTTCCATGAGCGTCAGCAACGCGCGGTGCTGTTCCTGGGATCGGGCGGGACGATCCGGCAGGTGGACTTCGAAGCGGATCCGCGCGCTCTGGATGCGCCGGTGAATCTGTTCGATTTCGTCGGTGAGCAGGTCGTTGCCGCTGAGGGCGTTGATCTTCCGGTGCAGGAGGAGGTCGAGCCGGTTGAACTCGCGCTGGTCGGGCTGGCCGACGACCGCATCGAGGCTATCCGCCGCCGTCGCGAGGGTGGCCAGGCTACTGGCTCGCTCCGCAGCCGGGAGGCTGGCCAGCCGGACCGTCGCCGACCGCACGGCGTGCCCTTCCAGCACCTCATGGATTTCGTACAGGTTGGCGAGGTCGGTGGGCGAACACGACACGACCGAAGCGCCGCGGTGGGGGACGGTTTCGACCAGGCCGGCTTCGCCCAGCCGCCGCAGCGCCTCGCGGACCGGCGTGGCCGAGACGTCGAGCTGGCAGGCGATCGTCACCTCCGGGAGGCGAGTGCCGGGTCCGAGCACGCCGTTGACGATCGCGTCCCGGAGCAGGTCGTGAACGGCGTCGGTGAGGCTCCGCCGGCGATCGAGGGCCGGAAGGTCGGTCAGGTTGCCGAGTGCGCCTTGGCTATTCATATGGAATCTTTTCTCTATTCTATAGAATCTATGTGGCGAATACTCTACCAGGCGGATCGCCGTTGTGCAAGCGGTGTTGCGAGAATCAGGCGTCTACGAAGTGCGATGCCGCTCCATGTGTTCGCGCAAGGCGGCGTTGATCGCCGTGAGATAGTTCTCGTCGACCGCCCGAAACCAGGCCAGCACATCGTGGTCGATCGGCAACATCACCTGGCCTTCGGGTGGCCGGTAGAACCTGCCGCGAACGGCACCTGAGAAGTCGGTGACTTCTGGCATATCCGAAAGATCGATGTCATCGTCACCCAAGGCATCGAGTCGTGCAAGCGACTCAGCGATGCGTCGCTCTCGTTCCTTGCTCGTAATCTCGTCGCTCCTGACGAGTTGCTCGTCGTGCAGAGATGATCCTGACAATGTCTTCGTCTCCTGACTCATCGACCGTAAAGGCCACATAGAGGATACGTCCGCCACCGTTTCCTATTGTCCACCAGCGTTCTTCCCCGTCGACAATGCGATCCTGTTCCGAGAACGCCAGTGGATCATCAAACACGGCCGTAGCGAATTCGAATCCCACGTCATGCTTGCGAAGGTTGCTGGCGTTTTTCCGCTCATCCCACTCGAAACGCATCGGCGCAACTGGCTCCTCATCAAGCGCGACGACCGGACTACGATGGCCCGCGATGCCGTTCCATGTGCTCGCGCAGGACGGCGTTGATCGCCGTGAGATAGTTCTCGTCGGCCGTCCGAAACCAGGCAAGCACGTCGTGGTCAATCGGCAACATCACTTGACCCTCGATTGGTAGGTAGAACTTGCCGCGAACGGCTCCTGTCCAGTCCGTAGTGGGAGAAATATCGGAGTAATCGATATCGTCATCCGACATCTGCGCGAGTCGCGCGTTGTCTTCGGCAATGAGTCGTTCAACTTCCTGACTCGTACGTCTTTCTCTCATGGCTGTCTGCCTTTCTGGCGGAGATAATCCTTATCGTCTCAATTCCGTGCCGATCCCGGTCGACGTGGATAGCCACGACCAGGAACTGACCAAAGTCCACACCGGTCGTTCGCCAGCGTTGCTCTCCATCCACGACACGATCCTCAACGGTGATCGCCAACGGATCGTCGAACACCTGCTCGGCCGCGTTGAAACCGACGCCGTGCTTCCCTCGATGCACGCGATCTTTGCCGATATCCCACTCGAAGCGCACCACCACGCCTTGGCCCTCCGTCCCAGGGGCTACGATGAGTTGCGATGCCGCTCCATGTTCTCGCGCGGGACGCCGTTGATGACCGTCTGATATTCGCCATGACGACGGAGAATCCAGAGTATGACATCGCGGTCGATGTGTACCCTGATCTCCGCCTGTGGTGAATCGCTGAACCACCACGAACGGCATTGGACCAATCGGTATTCTCGGCTATATCCGAGTAGTCGATATCCTCGTCGTTCATGGCGTCAAGGCGCGCCAAGTCTTCGGCCCTACGTCGCTCACGGTCTTCATGTGACATGAAATGCGCCTGCGCACCAGGCTCGCCTTTGGGGGAATTGGGTCAGTTTGGAATTGATACCACAGTCCGGCACCTGGATTCACGCGAACGAGTGAATCGGCTCCCCTTCCGGCTCACTGATCCGCCTTCGCCGCGCGCTCGCGCCGGATATGGTCCATCAGCGCGGCGTTGATCGCCGGCTGGTACTGCTCGTGGTGCTCCCGGAACCACTCAAGCACGTAGCGATCGAGCCGGAGCGTTACCTGGTCCTTGATCGGCCGGTAGAATCGATTGGGAACTGACCGGGCCCAATCTTCGGCGGTCAATTCAGGAACGTCCGAAAAGTCGATGTCTTCGTCAGACATGTCCGCGAGGCGAGCGAGATCTTCCGCGATGATTCGCTCACGCTCTTCCCTCGAAATCTCGTCGCTCCTGACGAGTCGCCCCTCGTGCAGAGATGATTCTGACATGCTCTTCTCCTTCAACCTCGACGGCGGTGAACACCACGACCAGCAATGCGCCTTGGACCCAACCCGTGATCTTCCACCGCTCCTCCCCCAGCACGATTCGATCAGGAGCAATGCGAGCGAGCGGATCGAGGAACGCCTGTTGTGCCGAGACAAAATTGACGCCGTACTTGCGGCGGTTGGCAACCGCTTTGACTTCATCCCATTCGAAACGCACCACGCTTGACTTCCCATCCGGCGATGGCTCGGCCTACGATAAGGTGTGATGCCGCTCCCGCTCACGGCGTCTGCTGGAAACCGCCAAAAACGGAAAGTGGAGCCTTCCGGCTCATTGGTCCGACTTCGCCGCGTGCGCGCGCCTGATGTGTTCGATCAGCGCGGCATTGATCGCGGTCTGGTACTGCTCGTGATTTTCCCGGAACCATTCCAGCACGTAGCGATCCAGCCGGAGCGTTACCTGGTCCTTCACCGGCCGGTAGAACCTGCCGCACTCCCAGCTTGAAAAGTCCCGCACCTCGGGAATATCTGAAAAATCAATGTCCTCGTCGGACATGGCATCAAGGCGTGCCAGCGACTCCGCGATGCGGCGCTCACGTTCCTCGCTCGTAGTCTCGTCGCTCCTGACGATCCGCCCCTCGTGCAGAGATGATTTTGACAACTTCTTCGCCTCCTGACTCATCGAGCGTGAACGCCACGAATACGATCTGCCGTCTGGCCCATCCAATCGCGGTCCAGCGTTCCTCACCATTGACATGCCGATCCTGACGGGAAGAAACAAGCGGATCTCCGAAAACTTCGCTGGCCACCTCAAAACTGACGCCATGCTTGCGAAAGTTGCTGGCGTTCTTCCGCTCGTCCCACTCGAAGCGCATTGGCCACTCCGATGTAACCACACTACTGTAGTTACATTTCTGTAGGTGTCAACATTTGCGACGACCGGCAGAGGCGAAAGCGGGCGACGGCTAGCCGCCCGCTTCGTCCCAGGATCGCTACAGGTCCGAGAAGTCGAGGTAGCGTTCGGATTCGAACTTGGCGGGGTCGAGTTCCATGTCCAGGCCGGGGCGGTCGGAGACGGTAATCACGCCGTTGACCGGCTTGATCGGGTTCTTGAGGAAGTGCTGGTGGATCTCGTTCCACTTCACGAGGTACTCGATCCACGGCACGTTGAGGATCGGCGCCGCCGCGCTGAGGTGGGCGTTGGCCGGGGTCGAGTGGCCGTGCGGGATGACCGGGATGTCGTAGACCGAGCCGAGCGTGATGATCTTCTGGAGTTCCGAGATGCCACCGGCCCAGTAAGTATCGGCCTGCACGAAATCGACCGCGCGGACATCGAGCAACTGCTTGATCCCCCAGCGGGTGTATTCGTGCTCGCCGCCGGCCGTCCGCACCAGCGACCGCTCCCGGATTTCGGCGTACTGCTCGATCTTGTCCGGCATCACCGGTTCTTCGATCCAGTACGGGCGGTACTCCAGCAGCAGTTCGGACATGCGGATCGTGTACGGCACGTCCCAGCTCATCCAGGCATCGATCATGATCTCGACATCGGG
>JACCYX010000033.1 GCA_013696265.1 Chloroflexia bacterium | reverse complement strand
ATCAGCGGCACTGGCACGTGGACCTTCGGCTTGCTCTTGCCAAGCTCGCCGGCGATCACGTCGAGCATTTCCTGATAGGTGTAGGGTTTCGCGCCGCCCAACTCGTAGGTCTGGCCCGCCGCCTCCGCTGGATGAGAGACGGCGTGCGCGAAACTCGCGCCGACATCATCCCGCTGCACCGGCTGAAACTTGCTCTTGCCCGAGCCAACGACCGGGATCACCGGAAAGGACTTCACCAGGCCAGCCAGCACCGTGATGAAGCCATCCCCCTCACCGAAGATCACCGATGGCCGGAAGATCGTGTAGGTCAAGCCCGACGATTTCACCGCCTGCTCCGCCCGGAACTTGGACTGGTGATATGGGTAGTCCGGGTTGTCGTGGGCGCCGAGTGCGCTCATCAGGATGAAGTGCCTGACCCCGGCCCGCGATGCCTCGCGTACGACATTCTCAGTCCCCTGCCGGATGATGGAATCGAACGACGTGCCGCTCGTTTCCTCGATGATGCCGACCAGGTGGACGACGGTATCGATTCCGTCCATCTTGCCCGCCAGCGTTTCGGGATCGGTCACATCCCCGATCACCTCTTCAACACCGCTTGGGGACGACGCTGGTTTGCGGACCAGTGAGCGGATGGTCATGCCCGCGAACGGTCCTGAGGCGGCGTGGCCCTCTCCCCGGCCCAGGGCGCGGAGGATGCCCGAGCCGACGAAGCCGGTGGCGCCGGTGATGAACAGGCTTCCGGGGATCTGCGACGACGATTGAATCTGGCCTTCGCTCACGGGTTTCTCCTTCGGTGTATTGAGTCTACGGATGGTTGGCGAGCCACCGGGCAACCAGACTGCCCCGGATGCCACTTGGCGCGGCTTCGATCGTCAGGGGACGTGTGCGCTCGATCACCGCCAGCGCGATCGCCGCCCCGGCCGGAAGCATCCGCGCCCGCTCCTGGGCGATGTCGAGATGTCTGGCTAGATTCTCGCTCTCAATGCTCGCGATGACAGGCAGCACGTCGCGAAAACGTTGTGGCGTGAAGGGAATGGCGACGGCGGACCAATCCATGAAGGCCTTGAGAAACTGACCGTTTCCGCCCGAGAGCACCACCCGCGCCGCCTCGGCATGGGGCATCACCGTCGATCCAGACAGTTCCTCCTTCGCCATCCGTAGCGCGTCGAGCACCGCCGGGAGACCAGGAGGGTCGGCAGTGAAACACCGGTCCGCCAGCGTGCCCGAACCGATGTCGATGGATTCAGACGCAATCAGGTTGCGGTTGACAACCTTGATCAACTCAGTGCTGCCACCCCCGATGTCCACGAGCAAGCAATCCAGACCCTCCGGCAGGGATCGAGCCAGGCCGTCGAAGGCAAGCTGTGCCTCTTCTTCGCCGGAGATGACGTTTACCGACCATCCGGTGGTACGCTCGATGCGATCGAGCAGATCGGCGCCATTGCTTGCCATACGCAGCGCCGCGGTCGCGACACCGATGCAGGCTTCCACGTTGAATGACAGGGCGATCGATTCGTAGTCGAGGAGAGCGTCAAGGGCGCGGTCGAACCGCTCGGGATCGATGCTGCCCGTGGCGGCGACGCCGGCGCCCAACCGGACCGTTTCCGCGTGGGCATGGATTACCCGCTCACTGCCGGACCCGTCCACTTCCGTGATCGAAAACTTGAGCGTGTTCGAGCCCATGTCCACCACCGCGATGCGCCGGGGCATGGCTAAGGCTCCGCGTACGATGCGCGCTGGAGTTTGGCGGCGGCCCTGCTCCAGTTCGGCATGCCGCTCGCCTCCATCTGCGCCAGCGTCTCCTCAAGCGGGTAGGGGACGTAGCGCAATTCGGTTGTCCAGCTTCTCGCATCCTCGTTCCACCGGCAAAGCCCCCATTTCGATCTGAGGTCTTCGTCCTTGGGATTGCCGACGGCCGAGACATCGATGAGCTGAATGTTTTCGATCACACGCTGGTAGGCGATGTGGATGTGGCCGAACGCGACCACCGCAGCTCGGGTGTCCCCGAGCAGGTCCCTGATCTCTTCGTCGGACGCCGACGGGTGCAATTGCTGGTCCTCATCAAACGGATTGGCGTGGACCACGAGTAGGTCGTCGACCCGGTCCCGCCCCCCCGGTGGGGCGACGCGGAGGTCGAAGGGCAACGCGGCCAGATGCTCCAGTCCCTCATCGCCAAGCTGTTCCGAGACCCAGGTCGCGCCTTTCGAGGTCCGCACGCGGTCGACCAAATCGCGATCGGTGTTGCCGCGAATGAGTTCGATCCGGTGTTCGGTGAGCAAGCGAAGAGCGCCGCGCGGATCGGGTCCGCCTTCACAGAGGTCGCCGGCGGCGATAATCCGGTCGATGTCCGGCTCACGACCGATGTCGTCGAGGACTCGTTCCAGGGCGAGGGAAAATCCGTGGATGTCCGACATGACGGCGATTTTCACGCAGTTGCCACCTTTCGCCTCATAACAGCAAGCCGGAACGGGGCGTGTCCGGATTGCCGATTCATGATAGGTTGCCACAAGTCACTTCAGAAAGGATGTCCATTATGATCAAGATCGTAACGCAGGACTTCAATCAGGCCGTACCCCGGGTTGACGAGAAGATGTTCGTCGGCACGGTGAAGGGCCAAACTCTGGTCGCCGATGACGACGCGCCATCGCAGCGTGTCAATGCGATTTCGTTTCTCGACGGCGCCCGGAACCGCTGGCACCGACACACCACCGAGCAGGTGCTGGTGGTGACCCACGGCGAAGGCATCATCGCCGACGACTCCGGCGAACGCGCCATTAGGGCCGGCGATGTCGTGCTGGTTCAGCCCAACGAGCGTCACTGGCATGGCGCCGCGCCCGGCAAGGATATGACGCACCTGGCGATCCTGCTCCCCGGCAAGATGACGGTCGACGAAGACCAGTCGTAGCCTGAATTTTTCATGAAGAGCCGACCTTGGTAACGCCTGATGCTTTGCCGTTGATCGTAGGGGCGGACCTTGGATCGACCGTGAAGGACCGCTGACCCGCACGGATGCGGTCGATCCTGTGTACGCCCGGCTGGTGGCGAATGGCGAGGTCTTGTTTGCCGCATACCGGGCGGACACCCCTGCATCGCGGTGGGCTAGATCCGGTATGCGACCGGGGGTACCGCCCCTACGATCAGATCAACCTGCGTTCACGAAGGCCCATCCAGGTCCTCCCCACGGGTGATCGCGCTCAGCCGCTCGAACGGCAGTTTGGGCGTGCGGTCCGCGTTGAGGAGGCCGTTCGTTTCCTGCTCCGTGTCGGTGAGCTGGGTGTAACAGAACCCGCAGATCAGGTCGGACTCGAGGAGGGCGTCGGTGAGCGCCCAGTACTTTTGGGCGAATTCCTCCTGGCTCCCTACCTTGCCGTAGCCGAACCACTCTTCCTCCGAATCCGGCGCGTAGCTCACGCCGCCGTACTCCGTCACCATCACCGGCTTTCCGGCCGTCTCGAAGTCACTGGCCACCAGATGTCTCGCGCCGGGGAAGAAAGTCGCCACGGTGGCTGGCAATTGCGACTCGTTCGAGTAACGGTCGCGAAGCACTTGCGGATCCCACTGATAATCGTGGATCGTGAAGAGGTCGCCGATGACGTTCTCCCAGCCGTCGTTGCCGATCACCGGTCGCGTGCCGTCGAGCGTGTGCGTGCGGTGGTAGGCCGTCTTTACGGCGTGTTGCTGGGCCTCGGAACCGCCCAACTCGTTCACTCCCCAGCTTTCGTTGAAGGGTACCCAGGCGATGACTGATGGGTGGTTCCGGTCGCGGAGGACCGCCTCCCGCCACTCGTCCAGGTGGCGGTCGATCGCCCGCTCGCTGAATGTGAAGGCGTTGGCGGTTTCGCCCCAGAGCAGGAGCCCAAGCCGGTCGGCCCAATAGAGGAAGCGGGGGTCTTCAATCTTCTGGTGGGTACGCGCCCCGTTGAAACCCAGTTCCTTGATCAATTCGACTTCGCGCTTCAGCGCGTCCGGGGACGGGGCGGTCAACTGGCTATCGGGCCAATAGCCCTGATTCAACACGAAGCGCAGAAAGATGGATCGGCCGTTGATGAGAAACTTTCGGCCGGAGAGTTCGATCGCGCGCAGTCCAAGGTACGACTGCACCACGTCCTGGTTCGAACCCTCGTGCAGCGTGAGCGTCGCGCCGATCAGGTTTGGATTCTCGATGGACCAGAGCAATCGACCCGGCTGCATCGTGCGCCGGGCGGATCCCAAGTTCATCTGACCGGCGCTGACCCTCGACGTGCAGGTCGCGGTGACCGTGGAGATCAGTTCGCCTTCGAATTCCAGGTCGATGCGAAGGGTCGTTCCGGTTTCGGGCTGGCGATTGAGTTCGACCTCATAATCCACGAGCGACCTCACGGCGTCGAATCGCCAGCGCACGGAGAGGATTCGGGTCGGTGGCGTGACCTCGGTCCAGACCGGTTGCCAAATGCCGCTCGTGCGGTGGTACCAGATGACGTGGGGCTCGGGAAGCCAGTCCTGCTTGCCGCGCGGCTGCTCGGCGTCGAGCGGGTCGTCATGGGCACGGACCACGATCCAGTGTTCGGCATGATTCGGATCGAGCGCATCCGCAACATCGAAGTGGAATGGGGTATTGCCGCCGCGATGCTCGCCGACCTGGACGCCATCGACCCAAACTGTGGCGTGGTAGTCAACCGCGCCGAAATGCACGATCAGGCGCTCGGCGGGATCGCTCCGGGTATCGGCCAACGCCCGGGCGTACCAGGCGATTGGGTGATACGACTTGTCGTCGATGCCGCTCAGGCTGGATTCGGGCGGATACGGGACCTGGATCGTGCGGTCCAGTCGTTCGGGCTGCATGAACCAACGTTCACGGATTCCGGTGTCCTTGTCATCGAACTGGAATCGCCACTTGCCACAGAGATCGGCCCAGCCCGGCCGCGAAAACTGAGGGTTCGGCGATGCGGCCAAGTGTTCAACCAGCATGAAACTCCCCTGTGCTACTGGGCGGAAAGGTTTTCGTCGCGTCCAAGTGTCGTAACGGAGGGCTAACGGGCCCATTGAGGACACATGGGCAACCAGGTCTTGGCCCGTGTATGCCCTCCCGCAATGCGCCGATACCCGAGTGGTCCCCATGCGGCGACAGGAAACTTGGTGCTTCGCCTCACTGCCACCACCGAAACCGGGCGGGAGGGCATACACGAGCAACCTGTCGTCGCGTCGAACGGTTTCGCGGCTCGCTAGCCCTGCCCTACACGTTCAGGATTGTCAGGTTCCTTGCGGGACGCATCGCCCTCGACAAACGCCTCAATCCACCAGCACGAGGTCAAGCGTCGCTTCATCCGGCACCTGGATGTACGACACGGACGTGCCATCGACGGTGATCTCCACAAACACGTCATCGGCCACGATTGAGAAGGTGTCGCCTTCGGCGTCAGCGTCGGCATCGAGTCGCGTGCTCTCACGGGCGGCGAGCGCCAGTCCGAACTCTTCGGCGTCCTCGGTGGAGTCCCACTCGGATTGCCAGACGATCACTTCCTCGTCCTCCGTCGCGCTGACAGTGTAGGCGTCGCCGCCCCAGCCTTCCGAGGCCACCTCGACCTGGCGTTCGCTCAGGTCGCCGCCCTCGCCAAGGAGGATGGAGATTTGAAACTCACCCATCGTGTCTTCATCAATCGTTCGCCAACCGTCGCCGAGGGCCGTTGTTGGGTCAGGTGACGCAAGGTCGATTCCTTCCTCACCGTCGAGGTATTTCTCGGGGTGCAGGATCTGTTCTGTGGTGGTTGGCGGGTTGGCGTAAGCGTCGTCGATCAGGTCCCAGCCGCCCTCGTCGAACAGGAACTGTGCGAACTCCTGACCCTGGCCGTAGGGGAAGAGGAGCGTTTCAGAGATGATCGACGGGGCGCTGTCGAGCTGATCGGTGGAGATGTTTTCACCTTCGAGTTCGGCGAGGAAAACGCGAGCCAGGCGGATGTCGCCCAGGATGAAATCGATCTGGGCGAGCGTGGCATCGCCTTCAATCATGGCCGTCACGGCCAGCGACTGGTCGCTGGTCCCGTCGAGGCGCAGATCGTCATAACTCTCCAAGTCGTAATGCTGATCCTGGAGCGCATGCACCACTTCGTGCGCGAACGTAACCTGGTCG
The DNA here is from genome assembly GCA_013696265.1 of Chloroflexia bacterium. GTDB lineage: Bacteria > Chloroflexota > Chloroflexia > Thermomicrobiales > UBA6265 > JACCYX01. Next base: position 549 of record JACCYX010000033.1, on the reverse strand, counting down.
GCCGCGCTCAACTCGTTGGGGTCATTGGAGGCGACGACGACCATTTCGTCCGTTTCGGGGTCGTAGTACCCGGCCACTTGTTCGCCGAGCAGGTCGACGTAGAGGTCGCCCAAGTCCTGGTCTGGTTCCATCAGGCCAAAGGCGACAAGCACGCGCTGGTCGTCGTCTCGCTCGGTTTGTGGGTAGTCCTCTTCGAGTTCTTCGCGCGTCTCCTCCTGGAGTTGCTCGCGCGTCTTGACCTCGACATCGATGGGGTTGAGCAGGTCGAGTCCGCGAATGTCGGCCATTTTTTCCGAAATGTCGTCGTAGGTTTCCTGGTTGTCCTGGGCGAGCGCCGTTCCGACCGAACCGGCCATGAGCAGGAACGCGAGCAACGCGACGAGTGTGCGAAAGCGTGACGTCATTCAGAATGCCCCTTTGGCGGTTGCGTCTTCTCCGGGTGTCATTGCCAGAGATGGGCGAATGTGGTTGAGTGCGCGTGATCTTGCCGTCGAATCAGGAGGCCCATCGTGGTATCAGCCGTCAACAAACCGCTCGATCTGGATGAAC
>JACCYX010000027.1 GCA_013696265.1 Chloroflexia bacterium | reverse complement strand
CGATTCCCGCGAGGTTGCGCAGGAGTCGGACGGTTGGCGTGTCAGTCATGGGATCGGTGGCATCGGCATGGTAGACGTAGGTGCTGACGAGGTGCGGTTCGAGCACCCGGTAGACCGCAACCAGTCGGTCGACCACGCTGTCGAGGTTCCAGACGTACTCGCAAAGGTGGGCGAACTCGTCGGTCGCCGGTTCTTCTGAGAGTCGCCCGGAGCGCAACTGTTCCAGGCGCTCGCCGAGCAGGTTCGCCGCCTGGGCGTGATCGTAGACGTGGTACCCAAAGGTCGCCTTCAGGTTGATCTGGGGGGTGGTATGTGACCAGCCACCGATCATTTCCATGAGCTGCACTTCGAGGTAGCGGTAGTTCGCGAGGCGTTGCGAGTTCTCCTTGACGCCGAAACGGCCCCCGAACTCGCGCCGGTCAACTATTGGCATGGTGTTTGCCTCCCTTGAAAGTGTCCAGCAAACCGGTAGGGGAGCACCTTGTGTGCTCCCCTACCGGACAGGTAAGTCGCGACCAAAGACCACGGTCGCCTTCACGAAACCCGGCGGCTTGTCGTGCGCCGTCTGGAACGCCTGGCCGATGTCGCTCAGGCTGAACCGGTGAGAGACGAGGTCGTCGAGTGCGATGTTTCCCGAGCCCATCAGCCGCATCCCGGTCCGCATGCCGTGGAGGATGGTATCGACATCGCGGAAGTGACAGTTGGCGATGCGAAACGCCATCCAGTTCCACCGGGCGAGCGGGATTTCTCGCGAGCCGCCCTGATGGTATCCAACGATTGCCAGGGTTCCCTCCATCCGCGTGACGTCGCCGGCCGCGTCCAGCCCCCCCTGGGCACCGGTCACCTCGAACGAGACATCGGCGCCCCGATCACCGGTCAGCGACTGAACGACCTCCCGGAGCGACTCGGATCGGACATCGACGGTGTGCGTCGCGCCGATCCGGGCGGCCCGTTCGAGCGCGTCCGGCCGCGTGTCGGCGACGATCACGTTGCGTGGCCCACGAAGCTGAACCAGCTTTTGGACCAGGTTGCCCATGAACCCGGCCCCGATGATGACAACGTCATCTCCGAGTTTCGGATCGGCCCGTTCGACCGCGTTGACGGCGCAAGCCAGGGGCTCCCCGAGCGTGAGGTCGAGCGGGATGTCTCCGGCATCGAAGCAGTACACCGCTTCGACCGCGACATACTCGGCAAATCCCCGACCGGTGACCCAGGCCGCGACTCGATCATCTCGATTCAGGTCGGTCACGTCAGCGCCCACCTGTTCAACGACGCCGCTCACCTCGTGGCCGATGGCTTTCGGAAGTCCACCGGTGCCGGCGTGACCCTCCCAGAGATCGAGTTCCGAGGAGCAGACGCCACAGGCGGCGACTCGAAGGAGAACTTGCTGACCTTCAATGTCAGGGATCGGTCGATCCTCCAGCCGGAACGAGCCGGGCGCTTCCAGTATCGCGATCCGCACTTCCGTGATGCTCCTTGCCGCTACAATTTCGGGTAGGGGAGATTCGGCTCATTTCATGCCGGTGACGGCGATACCGCGGATGAAGTGCCGCTGGAATGCCAGGAACACGACCAGCACCGGTATCGTGGTGATGACGGAGCCTGCCATGAGCAGGTCCCAGGCCGTGCGGTTGCGCACGACGAACAGCGCCAGCCCGAGCGGAAGCGTCCGCAAGTCCTCGCTGCTGGTGATGATGAGCGGCCAGAAGAAGTCGTCCCACACGTACGAAAACGTGAAGATGCCGAGCGCCGCCAGGGCCGGCCGGCAGAGCGGCATCACGATTTGCGCGTAGATGCGGAATTCGGTCGCGCCATCGACGCGGGCGGCGTCGAGGAGATCGTCCGGGATGCTCTTCATGTACTGGCGCATCAGGAAGATGCCGAAGGCCGTGGCGGCCTGGGGCACGATCAGGCCCCAGTACGAGTCCAGCCAGCCGCTCCCGCCGCTGCCGAGGGCATCGTTGCCGCCGAAGAACGGGATGTTCTTGAGAATGACGTAGTTGGGGATCAGCGTGACCTGGCCGGGAATCATCATCGTGCCGAGCGTGATCATGAACAGCAGGTCGCGGCCGGGAAACCGTCGCTTGGCGAACGTGTAGGCGGCCAGCGAACTGGTGAAGAGTTGCAGCGCGGTGACGGCCAGCGCGACGTAAGCGCTGTTCAGGAAGTATCGTCCGATCCGCTCCTGCTCGAAGAACGCGGTGTAGTTGTCCAGGTTCGGGCTGCGCGGGATCCAGCTCGGCGGCCAGCGGAACATGTCGCTGACATCCTGGAGCGACGCCGTGATCATCCAGACGAACGGCGCTACGAAGATGATCGAGCCCACGAAGAGGAGCAAGTAGACCAGCGCCTTGCCGCCGAAACTCTCGAACTGCTGGCGCCGGCTCGCGCCGACGCCCTGAGCTTGAACCGGAGTGTTCTCTCGCTCGCGCGTCACAACCGCCATGTCGACCTCCCTTCCCTTTCCATCGCTGTCCTAGTACTCGATTTCACGGCGAAGGAACCGGAACTGGAGCAGGGTAAAGACCAGCATCATCGCGAACAGGGCGAACGCCATCGCCGCCGCGTAGCCCATGTTGAAATCCCTGAAGGCGGTCGTGTAGATGTACCAGACGATCGTGCGGGTGCGGCCGAGAGGACCGCCGTTGGTCATGATGAAGATCTGGGTGAAAACCTGGAACGAGCCCAGGATCGAAATCACCAGCAGGAAGAGCGTCGTCGCCGAGAGCAGGGGGATCGTGATGTCCCTGAGCCGTCGCCAGCCCGTGGCGCCGTCGATCTTGGCCGCGTCGTAATAGTCCTCGGGAATCGATTGCAGTCCGGCGAGGTAGACGACCATCGCGAAGCCGACGCCCTTCCAGACGCTGGTGATGATCACTGACGGCATCGCCAAGTTTGGATCGGCCAGCCAAAGCAACGGCTCGTCGATCAGGTTGACCTTCATCAGGTAGTAATTGGCCAGCCCGTAATCCCCGTTGTAGACCCACTTCCAGATGAT
>JACCYX010000013.1 GCA_013696265.1 Chloroflexia bacterium | reverse complement strand
CAGCCGGACAATCCTGAAGGCGTCGGGTCGGACAAGGTCTTCGGCGATCTCGACTGGCCGATCTCCGGCAAGACCGGAACCGCCCAGAACGACCTCGGCGGCGGAGATGTCCCCCCCCACTCATGGTTCGCCTCGTACGGCGGGGAGGATGGCGAGGCGACGATTGCCTCCGTCGTGATGATCGAGAACATCGGTGAGGGCGTCACCTACGCCGCCCCCGCCACCAGGATGGTCTACGACTGGTACATCACGAGCGGCCTCGCCGAGAGCCAGCCGGGAACCGGCGGGCAAGGGAGCGACCCGCCGTCAACGCCGGAATCAACCCCGGACTAGTGGCTCGGCTTGATGAGCCGGATTCCATTTGACCCCCATCTTCCTGGCAAGACGCCCTTTGTTATCGGCGGAAACGCGGATGCTGCTCCTTCGCATGGCTTCGGGACGATAGTGTCCCGCCAGGGGTAGAGATTTGGGAACTGAGCATATATGATGGGCCCTGACGTTCGATTCCGCACCCCTCCGCTGTCGGTTGCGCCGATGCAACGTCCTCAACGTCGAGTGCCTCAGCGGTCCGGTCTTCACCGGATCTGGGGCGGAGCGAATTGGCCACTGGACAAGCCGCCGGCCTGGCGCTTGATGAAGCCGGTTCGCGGTGCAGAAAGGGGGAGAGCATGATGATGCTTGTCCACACAGGTGCGGCCGCACCAGGCCCTGCCCGTATCGAGGCTGTCGCGTAACCACGCGATCCCCGCGGATACGAACTGACCAACACGACCCAATCTGAAATCGGAATCCTTGCCCTGGCATGGACGCGTCATCCTGGCCTGACGAGCCGGAGGATGATTGGTCAATGTCCCGCGGCGATCGTGTCGATGTGCGCAGTCGCGCCCGGCGTCTGTCGCTGGGCGAGTTGATTCCCCAAGGGAGCCATCGAATCATGCCTGCAACGGAGACCAAGACCGAAGAACCGAAGACGCCCGCGCCCGGAACCGGCCATCAGGGCCAGACCTTCCTGGTCGGCGACGATGTCTACATCCGGGCGATCGAACCAGGCGACAGCGCCTACGGCCAATCCTGGATCCGCTCGATCCTGCCACGCTCGACCAAGCGGTACGAGAAGTGGATCAAGGAAGAAGTGGCCAAGGCCAAGCGCCAGGCCACCTACATCATCCTCCGCAAGACCGATGACGTGGCCGTCGGCTCCATCACCACCCGCCGCTGGGATCCGATCACCCAGGTCACGCCGTGGGTCGATCCGCTCTACGGCGAGCGCGGCCAGCGGTGGCTGGCCCAGGCGTTGGGGATGGCGATCCCGTGGCTCGTCGACGAGCAGCATCGCCCGATCGTCACAGTCCTCGTCGCCGCCGACCAGAAGGCGGTGAGCGATCAACTCAACGAGATTGGCGCGTACGAGACGGTCCGCTTCCGCGAGATGCTGCGGGCCTGGGGCGGCCGCGTCGACCTGGTGCAGTTCGAGTACCTCAATCGGCACTGGGTCGACCGACTTGGCGATCCCCGGCAGACGCCGCTGGAACGCAGCGGCACGGGCGAGCCCCGGCCGGTTCCAGCCCCGGTGACGGTGGATGGCGAGCCACCGGCGAACGCGGTCAAGGTTGGCCAGCGGGTCTACCTGCGGCCGATCGAAAAGAAGGATGCCGCCTGGATTGCCCGCTGGTCGCGTCAGGAGACGGAAACGTTCTGGGATGCCGGGCGCTGGATCTACAGCACCCAGGGATTCGCCGCCCACGAGACGGATCTACAGAAGAAGGAACCGCAGACCTCCGTCCACTTCGCGGTCTGTCTCCGCGAGAACGACGAGCTGATCGGCACCATGGGCCTCGACGGCATCGACTACGTGCACGGATTCGCCGAAACGGGCAGCGCGATCGCTCGGCCGGAGTACCGGGGCGGCGGGTACGGGTCCGAGGCCAAGCATCTGCTCTTCGACTACGCCTTCAACACCCTTAACCTGCACGCCCTGCAATCGTTCGTGATCTTCCCGAACACCCGATCGGCCGCCGCGCTGCGCAAGCAGGGCTACAAGGAGGCCGGCCGCCTGCACTGGGACTTCGCGTCCTTCGGCAAGTTCGAGAACTTCATCTGTTTCGACCTGCTCGCCTCCGACTGGCGACAGATGCCCCGCGCCGATTTCCCGGCCGTGGAGAAGGAGTTTCACCCATGACCATCGCGGAAGCCCCCGAAGAAACGAAGCTCGTTTCCGCGCCCGGCGCGGGACATGAGGGACAGACCTTCCTGGTCGGCGACGAGGTTTACCTGCGCGGCGCCGAAGAGGCTGATGCCAAAGTCGGCATGTCGTGGCGGCCGACCCTTTTTCCGGTTGCCCCGGAGTTGACCGAGGAGTGGATCAGGGACGACCTCGCCAAGGACGACAACGCCACGCTGCTGATCGTCCGGAAATCCGACGACCGCGTGGTGGGCTCGGTCAAGATCGACAACGAAGGCATCGACCACTGGCTGGAGCCGAAGGTCGATGCCCTCTACGGCGAGCGTGGCCTTCGCTGGAAGGCCGAGGCGATCCTGCTGGTGACCCGCTGGCTGATCCACGAGCGTGGCCAGCCGGTCGTGCTCCTCGACCAGCCCGCGGACGAAACGGTCGTGATCGAGGCGATCGAGGGAGCCGGCATGCGCCGGGCCGCCTGCTTCCGCGAGATGCTGGCACGGGATGGCCGGCGGGTCGACCGCCTCCTGTACGAGTACCTGAGCCCGGAGTGGCTGGTCACGCTCGGCGATCCCAACGACGCGCCGCTGGAGCGCACCGGCAGCGGCGAGCCCCGGCCCGTGCCGCCGCCGGTCACGCTCGATGGCGACCCTCCTCGCAACGCGATGATGGTTGGCAAGCGGGTCTACCTGCGGCCGGAAGAGCCGGGCGACGGCGTGAAATCGGCCCTCATGGCGCGCCAGGAGACGGAAACGTTTTTCGACATCGGGCGTCACCTGAACAGCCCGGTGATGCTCGAGAAATGGATCAACGATCACCAGAAGCCAGATCTGCCATCGTGGATCACCTTCGCGGTTTGCCTGCGCGAGAACGACGAGCTGGTCGGCTGGGTCGCGCTGCTCGATGTCGACTACCAGAACCGGTTCGCCGAAACCGGGAGTTTCTTCGGGAACCCGGCGTACCGGGGCGGCGGCTACGGCTCCGAGGCCAAGCAGTTGCTGCTGGAATACGCCTTCGAGCGGCTTGGCCTGCACATGGTGCAATCGTGGGTCTTCTTCGAGAACACGCGCTCGGCGGCGGCGCTGCGCAAGCAGGGCTACCGGGAGGCGGGGCGCATCCACTGGCTCTATCCCAACAACGGAACGCTCGACAACTTCGTGCTCTTCGACCTGCTGGCCGAGGAATGGCGCGCCATGCCCCGGCAGGAGTGGGAAGCGAAACCGGACGCCTGATACGGAATCCGCGACTCGTACGGGCGGCAGCGTAGCGAGCCTGCATCGACCGCGGACTGGATCTGGTAAACCACGATCTTGTCGATGCGAGCCTGCCCCGTAGGAGAGTACCTTGTGTGCTCCCGCGGCGCAGCGGAGTCGAATGGGTCCGCCCGCTTGGTGTGTCGCCCACCCTTGGCCGGCAAACTACCGGACCGACCGCGACGCTTTCGCCGCCGTCTCCCGGTAGAGATCGCGCAGCAAGGCGACTTCCGCCGCGTGATGCAGGAATTCGCGGTTGATGTGCAGCACCAGCATCAGGAACGGCTCGTCGGCGTACGGCCCCTCGGCGGGGCCACAGGGCCGGAACAGCCCGTCCTCGCCCAGCCCGCGCACGCCATCGCGCCAGCGCGCGTATTCCGCGCGGACGATCCTCAGGGCATCGTCCGCTGACCCGGTCCAGGCGACCGTGGCCGGGTCGAACGAACCGTCCCCGAAGTGGTTGCTGGCCCGTTCGCCGAAGAATGTCGCGATGTGGGCCAGCCGCCAGGCGATGGTGGTGAATGGGGGTGGGTCGGGTTCGGGCTTGGCCCAGTCCGGCTTCCAGGAGCCCGCGCCATCGGGCCGGACCGACCAGCCGCCAGGCACTGGTTCCCAGAGGTATTCGGCGTCGGTCAGGTCCGCCATGCGCGGCAGGAACTGGACGTCCCAGGCGAAGGCGAGCTGGTCGAGCAAGGCGTGGTTCCACGAAAACGTCATGTCTCGCTCCTGGCGCCGGTTGATGGATGAGCCATCACCTGGTAGCGGTCGAGTTCCTCTCGACCCTGGATGCCGGCGGGGAAAGTCCGTCCGGCGTCACCAGCATAGTCAGGTTTACGGTCAGACCGTGTCCTCATTGCCGCCGTGGCGTCAGGATCTTTCCCGCATCATGTCGGGAAACGCTCGCGGCGAGACGATCGGGATGCCCCGTAACTCGCCGATGCGGAGCCGTATTTGTCGCCGGTCATGAGAAAAAAATCCGCGTTCGCGGCAACGGCCGTCGCCAGCACAAGATCGTCTTCGTCATCCTCGGCGACACCATGAATATCGTCGACCGGATCTGTCAGCTTCACCAGAAACCGGATACGTGAGAGACGATGTTCAATCTGATCAATATCGAAACGGTTCTGCCAGTTTGGCTTCTTGAGCGCCCTCGACGCGCCATCGAGGATGTGTTCGGATATGGAG
>JACCYX010000530.1 GCA_013696265.1 Chloroflexia bacterium | reverse complement strand
GTCATGAACATGACTGACCAGACTCCACGAACCCTCCACACATCGAATGCCTGGGACCGGCAACTCAACCGGATTGGCGGACACTTGCTGCAATCATGGCGCTGGGGCGAGTTCCAGCAGCGTCATGGCTGGACCGCGCGCCGGATTCAGATCAGCGATTCGGCCGGTACCGCCATGGCCCAGGTGCTCTACCGGTTCCACGGGCCGCTCAGCGTGGCCTACATTCCACGCGGACCCGCCATCTTCGGCGATCCGGAGGTGATGTGGCCGATGCTGCTTGAGCGCGTCGATGCGCTCGCCCGGAGCAACAGGACGATCATGACGCTGATCGAGCCCAACGACACGTCCGCAATGACAGGAACCCTGGCGGACCTGGGCGCGGTCCGGCGGGCCGATCGCGGCCAGTCCGGGCCAAGGGTCCGGATCCCGTTGGTCGACGACGAAACCATCCTCGAGCGCATGCGCCAGGAAACCCGCCACAACCTGGACCTGGCCCAACGACGCGGGGTGAAGATTGAGCGTCATCCGGCGGGTCAACTGGCAATCGAGGCGCTTTACCGGCTGATGGAGGAAACCGCCAGGCGGAACGGGTTCGGTCTCCAGCCCCTTGCCTATTACGAAGACTTTCTCCAACTTTTCGGCGACGACGCGGTGCTGCTCTTCGCCAAAGCCGACGATGGCGCGCTGGCGGCCGCCCTGGTCACGGCCAGGTTCGGGAATGAAGCCATCTCCATGTTCGGGGGATCATCCGCCCAGGACGACGGGCACCGGGCCGCCGTCCCGCTCCAGTTCGAAGCGATGCGCTGGGCACGGGAAATGGGCTGCGGCACGTACGATCTCCGGGGCATCCTCAACCGGGAGCCCGAGCACGGATGCACTGAAGACGGTCGCTGGCTGAGTTGGTTCAAGTCCGGATTCGGCGGGGAAATCGTGACGTATCCCGTCACGATCGAACGCCGGCATGTGCCGGTCCTGCCCTGGCTGGCGCGCACCCTGAATCGAAGCGAGCGGTAGCGTGACGGTTCAGGGCGCATCGGCCGTGTCGATGAACGCCTCGATCCGATCGCGGTAGGCCTGGGGCAACTCCCAATAACGTGCTTCGGCCAGAATCCCCGCGGGGGTGCCGAAGCCGCCGGGCGCATCGACGACCATGGCCGTGGCGGAGGCGCCATGCGCCAGCGTCAAGGGAACCAGCGTTCCCCGCTGATCCTCGCCGGTCTCGACCATGATTCCCCAAATTTCCGGGCCGAACGCATTCGGCCGCAGACCCGCGCTCCGGCTCAGGATGCCGGTGGCGCACGCAATGGCGACGAACCGGCTCCGCGGCCAGCGCGCCCGGATCGCGGTTGGGTTCATATCCGCCCCCCACAGGAAGACGCGCGATTTGAAGGCGGGAGCCACTGGTGTGGCGTTCTCGGTCATCGGATACCTCGTCGTGCTCGATCTAGAACCGCAAACGGGCGGGCAACTCCGGACCGGCGAATCCCCGCAACGGGGGATCGAGTGGCACATCCTTCGCCAGCCCGAGCACCCGGAATCGTCCCATACCCCCCGGATCGATCAAGCGGTAAACGGCCGCCTGGGCCCGGTAATACTCGTCAACGGCGGTGGTGGGTTCCCGTTGCAGCTCCACCAGTAATTCGCCCAGGCCCGCGTTCGCCAGGAAATCCGATTGGGTCGTCAGCCCGATAACGGTCAGGCCGGCCCGCTCCGCCGCTTGGGCAAGCAGGGTGAAATCGACGTGCGCGGTCAAGTCGCACGCTCCCACAGCCTCATACGGGTTGTCCGTAACCTGGTGACCGCCGTAACCACGGAGCAACCCCTCCAGCCGGTGCCCTGCATACAACTCCCGCGCGGGATAGCCATAGTCGATCACGAAGGCATAGCCTCGGCGGAGTCGCGTCGCCAGGCTCGCCGCCCATGACGCGGCGGCGGGCGAGACTTCGATCCGTGAACCGGCTGGCCAGGTGGCGGGATCGACACCGGCCCGCGCCAGGTGGGCCATCAGGCCGAACTCCACCATCGTGGGCGAGAGCGGTCCTGGCTCATCGACGAAGCCCGCGCGCTCATCCCAACCCACCCACACTTCCTCGAACGCCGTGCCCGTCCAGCGTAGCCGGTGGACCGGCATCGCGTCGGCGACTTCGTTGGCGAGAATCACGCCGGTGATCGGCTCCGAGGCCGCGTCCGCCGTGACGATATCGCCCAGGCCCGCCTCCTCCATCGCGACCAGCGCCTGGGCCAACCGGTGCGGGTTGGTTTCGTTGAGCCGGTAACGCAGCGACGACCGCATCTCCGGCTCCGCGTCGAGCAACCCGGCGATCACGTCGTAGGCGAGGCCGCCGATCCCGGAACCATATTCGAGGATCGTGAACGGCACGGGACGGTCGAGCCGTTCGCGGCTTTCGGCGACCTGGCGCGCGACCGTCAAGCCGAAGAAGGGGTGCAATTCCGGCGCGGTGATGAAATCGCCGCCCCGGCCGGGGCGGCGGTCCGGTGACATGTAGTACCCATGGACCGGGTGGTAGAGGGCGAGTTCCATGAACCGGGCGAACGGAATGCGGCCGGCGCGACGGATTTCGTCCCGGATATCGGCGATCAGGTGGTCATTGCCTTCAGGTAGCTCGCCGCTGGCATGCTCGGTCATGGTGTCACGATATCCCCTTCTGTTCCATATTGTATCGACCGGAAGGGCCGGGTCGTGGGGAATCAGGGCATCGTCGGATTGTCAGGCACGGGTATAGTTGTGGATGCGTGAGCGGCACGACGCAGACCAGCCTGCCTGGGCCGCGGTTCAACAGACGATAGACCAGGCGGGAAGGAGCAGGATCATGGCGAAGAGTCGTCACCGGGGGGCATTTGTCGTTGGGTCAGTAATGGGTGGCGCGGTCGGCGCCGTGGCGGCCTTGTGGAAGACGCCCCAATCCGGCGAAGAGCTGCGGCGCAAACTGGGGTTCGAGAGCCGGGCCGCGCACAGCGTGACCGCCGCCGCCAGGACTGTGGGAGGCACGGCGGGCAGTGTCGCCTCGACGGCCAAACCGCTGCCCGGCCGGGTGCTGGGCCTGGTCGAACAGGCCGCGGCGCCGCTGGTGGGCGTGAAACTTGGGCAGACCGCGAACAATAGTCAACCGGCCGGCAAGACGGCGCCAGAGGTTCAGGCCGGCGCCAATGTCACCGCTGAGGTCGAAATCACGGCTCCGGATGCCACGAAGGCACTCTAG
>JACCYX010000524.1 GCA_013696265.1 Chloroflexia bacterium | reverse complement strand
CCGCACGGGGCAGGAACATGAAGTGAACGGCCGACGTGTTCGTCGTCCGCATCCTCCCGACACGCGCCATCTGACAGTCGGGCAGCGAATGCGTGGGAAGTTCGGTTGGCAACGGGTCGGCCGCGATTCGCTCCAGAATCGCGGCATCTCGACTGTCCGACCGTTTGGTGAAGCGATCCTTTCCCACCTTGTAGTTGATCAGGACGGGAACCCTGCGTGGCCGGGTGGCGACCTCCCCAGTCGCGATATCGAGGAAGCTCTCGAACGCCAGGTCCATGCGCTCCTTGGTCGACTGGGCGCCACAATGCGGACACGTCAGCGAATCGGCGACACGGAACGTCTGCAGGTCAAGTGCGGCATCCGTAAAGACGACTTCCCCAGTGCATGAGGGGCAGATGAAGACCTCACTCCAGACGGTGTATTCGATCCGGCCCAAGCGGCCATCGGTGTGCGTCGTCTCGTACATCCAGCCGAGTTCGGCTTCGATTTCGTCCAGCAGGGTGCGGGCGGCGGCGGCGAATTCCTGGATGTCGAACGGGCGGTTGTAATTCGCGGCGATAAGGGTGGCGGCGGGCGAGAGATCGTTCAGGATCGCCCGGCGTGCTCCCCATTGCGGCGTGTCGCGGCCGTCACGCTCCCATTCCGCCTCCAGTTGTCGCCGGTACGAATCTGGTGCGGCGCCGCACCACTGCGCGGCGACCCCGGTCATGCCGGATCCGCAGAAGCCATCGAGCACGATGTCGCCCGGTTCGGTGTAATGGAGGATCGACGGCACGATCGCCAGGTGCGGCACCTTGGTGTGGTAGCCGTGGGCGCGGTAGAGCGCATCGGTCTTGCCCACGCTGACATCGACCGCGAACGGCTCCCGCTGGTAGTTTTCCGCCGGATCGTACGGGCGGCCATGCCGCTCGACCCAGGCCGCGATGAACGGGTTCGGGCAGGCGGTGTAATCCGGTGGCGCGGACATCGCCAGGATCGCCTCGGTCGTCCCCTGGGAGCAGCCGCCCGCCGCCCGAAAGCCGGGATCCGCCAGACGTTCGCGCAAGGCCTCGACCGCCGCCGCGTCACCCTCACGGTGCCCGTTCCGGGAGGATTGGGCCGAGTCGATGTAGGTGGCCTGCGTTGCGCGTCCGGTGGTGGTCATGGGCGGGGTCCTCGTTGGCATGGAAATGCGGGCCGCTCAGTAGGCTGTCTAGCGTATGGTGACTGGTTGGCGCCTTCCCAATGTCCGTCACCCTGAGCGCCAGCGAAGGGTCCCCGCGCGAAGCGCATCCGGCGCAGCCGGACTGGTCGTCCGCAACACGGAGCGTCGGCTGCGCCGCCGAGTGCTTCGCACGGGGATGCTTCGCTGGCGCTCAGCATGACGGCTGGGTGGGAATGCGGTATGGGACAGATCGATCTGGACAGACCACTCGGAATGACAATTGGGAGTGCGGGGATCCCAAGCACCAAGTGATGACCCGAAGTCTGCATCAGTCGGCCGCCGCCAGGATCTGGGCGACCGAACGCTCCAGCGTCAGGCGCGTGCCGCGCGGGTCGTGCCCGCGCATGGTGGCCCGCACGAATTCGTCGAAGCGGTCCTTGAACTCGTCGACCGTGCACGGCAGCCCGCCGTTTTCCAGGGCGGCGACCACGTCCGCAACCTGGATCGGCAAGGCTTCCAGGCCGCGCAACGCCGTGGTCGCCGCATTGGCGAAGCCGGCGGGCAGGGTGGGATCGTCATCGCTTCCGGCCAGGAAGGCGTCGACTGGGGCGCGTTCCATCGGCATGTTCGCCAGGCTGGCCCGGGCCGCGTCGCTCTCCAGGTTGGAGCGCAACGCCCGCCGCCAGTTGGCGTGCAACGTGGTGAGCCGATCGTCGAGATTTGCCAGGATACTGGCGGCGGGGGACGACGTTTGGCGCTGGCTGGGACGGTAGTGGCACGACGGGCAGGTCGGGCTGCTGGCAACGAGACCTTCGTGGAATTCCCGGCAGGTGGGGATTGACCGGATCGCCTCTTTCCACCCGTCGAGCTCGCCCGTGTTCTTGCCCAGCAAGTCGATGGTGGCCATCGCGTCCATGGCCTTCAGGCGCGGGTCGTCGTACAGCCCGCGGCGGCGCTCGTCATCCCCCGCGCCCAGCACCGCCTCCCGGTGGAGGGTCGCGTAGGCCGCGATGTAGTCGTTCTTGAGCCGTTGCAAGTCCCCGGTCATGGCCGTTTCCGGTCTCGCCCCGGCGGCGCCCCGCCCGAACCGCCGGACTTCGTCGATCAGCGTGCGCCGCGCCGCGGCGGCGGCGTTCGACCACGGATGGTGCGGCGGGAGGTTGCCCTGGGCTTCGGCGAGATAGGTGGTGAGCGATTGCACGTTCCGGACCAGCGACACCAGGTCTTCCGCCCGGGCGATCGCGTCCCGCGCGCTCAACGCCGAGATCGCGTCGCCTTGCGACATCTTGAGGTTCCGCAACTTGCCGGGCGTGTTGTATTTCTGAAGCTCTTCGAGCATGCCCTTGTACTGGCGCAACGCCGCGTTGATTTCGGTGGTCAGCAGCAGTTCTCCGTCGGAGACGATTCCAACGACCGCTCCGCCTTCGGCCTCCATCTGGAAATTGTCGGTAAACACCGGCTCGTTCCAGAGTTGCAGTCCCCGGCTCATCATTCCCTGGAGCGACACCGCCCGGTGGAGTTCGTGTGGACGGCGGTGACGAGTTCGCGGACGGCCTGGTCACGCTTCGTCTCGTCCTTGACCAGGGCGGATTGCAGGCCCAACCGCTCGAAAATCGAGACCCACGTCTGGATCGGCAACTGGCGCGGGCGGCCGTAATGCTGAAAGTTCGCGATGGTCTCGACATGGATCGTGGCGGCACGATCGACCGAACCCGCGTCCAGAGTTTCCTTGCCGCTGAGCGTGAGGGTGATATCGCCGTGATGCACGAGGGCGACGAGAATGACGGCGATCCACTCCGGTTCGAGCTTGTGGTCCAGATCCTTCTCGACCGGGCGATCGACCCCGCCCGCCACGATTTCGACGACCTCGCCGCGGTTGACGACCTGGCCCTCACTTTTCGATTGCAGGCGCTCCAGCAGTGAACGAGCGTAGGGCGAGCCACCGGGATCGACGGTAGTGTTCTCGCCGAGCAACTGAAGCCCATCGAGCACGGCGGTTCCCAGGCTGGTCGCGGGTCGCCCGGCGATCTGGGCGATCGCCTCGAACGCATTGCCGGGACGCGCGGCTTCGGTCATCGGTTGGGTCAGGCGGTTGAACCGGGGATACCCCGCGTACTGGTCGGCGAAGTGGGGCGCCAGCAGCGTGCTGGCCACCACCCGGATGAAATCCCCGATCGTGGCGCTGGCCGAACTCGACGCCTTGGGGAGAACGGCGCGGGCCGGTTTTCGCACGCCCTGGTACGCAACCTCAAGATGTTCGACCAGGTGCGCCTCGATCCACTGGACGAGCCGCTTGCGCTGCCGGGCGGCCTTGTCTCCATAGACGGTCCGATGCGAGGCGCTCTCGTTCTCCAAGGCCCGGGCACCCGCGTAGCGCCGGAGGATCGCATCGAATTCTTCGTCGTCGAGCCCGCCCAGCGCGAAAATCACCTCGTCCGCGCGCTCCTCATCCGGCCAGGCCCGGTCGTGCCCTGGCGGCAGCAGGTAGACGTAGAAATCTCGCGGCGGCTGGGCGGTGCTGCGCTCCTCCGGCGCCCCGAAGAAGAGGTAGCCGGGGCGGGTGACCTTGTGGTCTGCCCAGGGCAACTCGGTGAACCAGATGCGGTGCCCGCTGACATAGGTCGATGTGTCGAGGTCCAGGACCTCACGCAGGCTATCGAAGAAATACCGGTTCAGGTCGTCCCGGTCGAGGGATTCACCACGTTCCTGGATGCGCGCGTCGAAATCCACATCCTTCTTGACGTCGAGGTAATACTGGTCGTTGCCATCGTTGTGGGAGATGTATTGCCCGCTCACCGTCCTGACGATCTCGCGGAGGGCGACCCGAACCTGCCCGAGCAGGAACTCGGCGCTCGCCTCCGGAGTTTGGACGTACAGGCAGAGCCCGTCCCGGAGTTCCTCCGGGGTCAGGCCAATGGGAGCGGTGATGTCCCCGGTCGTGAACCGGTGGACTCCGAGCGCGTGAACGATGCGCAGCGCCATCGGCGTCAGGGCGCTCCGGGTGTAGCCCTGCGACACCCGCTGGTCGAGCACCTGACCCTTCTCCAGGACTTCGGCGACTTCGGGATAGGACCGCATGGACGGATTGTCCCGGAGCACGTCCCAGTAGTGATCGAACGAAATCAACCCCGTTTGGTCCGGCGGAACATCCCGGTCGAGCAATCCGGCCACGGCCTGGCTGAAGGTGCGGAGCACCTCGCGCTTTTCGGCGACGACGACATGCTGGAAGGTATCGACGTAGGCCGGGTGGATGGGGTAAAGCTGCGCGTACTCGTCCATGCGCTCCGCCATCCGGTCATACAGGGGCGTGTAGGGACGGAGATGCTCGACGATGCGGGCCTTTTGTTCGTCGTTCTTCCGCAGGATCCGGTTGGCGACGACGTAGGCGATGTCTTGACGGCCGATAATGACCTGCTCGAACCGATCGCGCACACGCCGGAGCTGCTCGGCCACGAAGTTGAAGCGGGGACTGTCGAACAGCGTTTCCTGCAGGCCGCCGATGAACCGGAATGGCGCGAGGGCCGCGACTTCGCCCAGTTCCCGCAAGAAGCCAAGGTCGAGGATCAACTCCTGCTCATGCCGCGCCCGGAGGAAGTCCAGCAACTCGTCGACAACCAGCATCAGGCCGTGATCCGGGTAGCGTTCGCGCAGGGC
>JACCYX010000513.1 GCA_013696265.1 Chloroflexia bacterium | reverse complement strand
GGATGTTGCATCATTCAACCGGATTTCGTATGAGAGGTGCGTGTACACACCCTAATCCCCACTAAAAGTAACGCTGAAGGCTTAAAATACGTTCCACGTTCGATTTTGGGGAGGACCCGACACGGGGGCAACTGACCGTTGAGGCCACAAGCTACCAGGAGCCGTAAAGCTCATGGGGTTTTCGAGGAACGGTTGGCGGATCTGGTCTTGTTCGGAGCGTGTGATCCAGCGTGTGTGAACCCGTCTGTCGCTATCCCGCTTCGACCGGAGCGATTCCGTGGTTCGTCAGGCGGGCAGGTTACCGGCCATTCGTTTTCTTTCGCGCAATGTTTTACGACGTACACTTCGAACATCGCCGGGACCCATTGGGCATCAGTTCAGTTCAGTTCGGTTCAATCCGATTCCGTTGCGGGATCAGTGGAAAGTGAATGCACATGTCAGCGATTCGATCGGTGTTCAGCGGAATTGGAACCCTGTTCGACCGGATCGGCAGCCTCTTCGAGGAACCGGAGGTTGCGCGTTACGTGGCGGTGGGGGAATCGGCGGGCGGGTTCACCATTCCCGATCCCGCCGCCCCTCTTCCTCTTGGCGATCGCCATATTCGGGATATTCACGCGCCTGGTTTGACGAACGGTTCGCGTCCGGTGATCTTCTTCCGTACCACCCACACGGGAAACCCGGCGTTTTCGGTTCGCCTGAACGCCACGCGGCTGACCCGGCACACGTTCTCAACCGCGGACGCCGCTCCCCGCTGCTGGCACGAGATCGTGCCGGCCGGCGCCCTCAGGCCAGACAACAACGAGTTGACATTGACGGTGAGCGGAGACGGCCACGTCACCTTCTCCGACATCGTGATTCTCTACACGTCGAACAAGCTGACCGTCAAACGACCGTTCCCCGACCCCGTGCTCGATCCAACGTAACCCGCCCCATGGTGATTCCGGGCGTTGTCGAGATGCGTCCGTTCGTGATACCGAGCTGGCCCACCCATCGAGTTGTCATCCATCACGAGAGAGGCCCCGCATGACACGCACCGCCACGCTTATCCTGTTCATTGGCTTCATCGTCACGGTCGGTCTCTGGCGCACGGGAGCGTCGTCGGCACAGGATGACGCCACTCCTCCAGCGGTTGCTTCACCGTCACCAGACGCCACTTCAGGCTTCGTGTTTCCTGAAGTGGGGCAGGTACCGGATGGGCTGGTGGTCATTTCCGATGGGGAGCGCACCCTGGATGATGTGGCGTCCGGTTTCAGCGACCCGGTCGCCACCATCGAGTTGTTCGTGGCCTGGGGCTGGCGGGGCAACGACATCCGGGCCTTCCATGTGGCTGATGACATCTCAGCCGAGCCCACCGCGATCGATGGGGTCTACATCAGCGTCCACGAGTTCGGGAGTCCCCAGTTTGCCGCGGAGGCGCTCGACTATTCGCTGGAGGAACACCTCAACGATCCCGCGCTCGATGAGGTAGCGAGACCGGGATTCGGGGACCATGCGCGGACGCTTTTTGGCGAGATGGCCTACGGAAATGAAATCACGTTCTATGTCCAGCGCGGATCGCTGGTGATCCGCCTTTCCGCGTCCTCACCCGAGGGCGATCCGACGGTGGAGGCGACGCAATTGATGGAGGCGCTACTCGACGCACAGCCCGCGACGCCGGTTGCCACCTGATACGGGCTTCGGGTGATCCATGCGCGATTCGGGCAGACTCCACGCTCCGCTCCGGGCAAGCTCCGGAGCGACCAGACCGGGGTTGGGAAGCGATTCCGTTGAGGGCGAGAACGGTTGTCCCTGACAACGAGGTCAGACCGGCTGTCCGGGCCATTGACTCGCGCATGGGGAAGAATCGGCGGAACGTCAGCGTTGCCGGTTCCGGGAAAGTACGTACATCCCGGATGTCTTCTCCAGGATGAAATACGCGATTACCCGGATGCCGCGGCAGACCGCGCGATCCATTCTGTGAGCGTGACTGCCAGCACCACGACGGTGCGCCCCAGGTTGAGGAAATGGAGGAATCGGATGACTGCACATCAACCCGCACGAGCCGTCTCCCGCCGGTGGGCTCGCCCTTGCCGCAAGTAGCCTCGCCGCGGCCGCAAAGCAAGATACCGGGATGGCTGACCACCCGATGGTCGGGGTTTGGCTGGCGATCACGATTGACGGACCGAGTCCATCGTTCGTCATGGCCGATGGTTCGTTCATGAATTCATCGGCGCCGGTCAGCGCCGGCGCCGATGGCGCACTCACCTTCCTGAGCCCCAGAATAGAACGTGGGATCCTGACAATGAGCTGGGAATCCACTTCACCTCGGTCCAGAACATGCACGATGCCGCCGGTGCGTTCACCGGCACGCTGACGGTCGATGGCTACCCGGTGGCCAGCGAGGATGGCCAAAGCTTTCACGACGACGGCACGCGAGTACGGTTGACCTTCCGCGACCTGGCGGGAGTGGTCACGATGGTGATCGGGGAGGACGGCTCGCTTCCCGCCGTCTTTGGCAATCGCATGAGCCCGGGCGCCCCTGGTTTCCAGGAGGCAACACCGGAAGCCACGCCAGCGACCTGACGCCAGGCTGCACAGACCAGGGCGACATGCCATCACACCATCCCACGCGCGTCATTGCTCGCGGATGACGGGGAAACGACGAAAACCGGGACGCCTTCGAGGCGTCCCGGTTTTCGCGTGGCGCACACGTCCGCGGCAGGTACGCATCAGTCTCTCCCGTACCGCTTCAGGCCGCCGCACGACGAGCGTACGGGTGCGTCGCTTTCAATGAAATACGTCGATTGACGTATGTGCTCTCGTCCGGGGCTCCCCTATGGTGAAGAGACGGGCAGCGGAAAACGATTCCGCGCACTGAGGAGGGTATCGGATGAAGCTCTTGTGGCTGGGTATGGTGATGATTGGCGTTTTGATGATGGGCGGCGGGGCCGTCGTCGCCCAGGAAAGTACACCGGGATCAGGACCACCTGACAGTTTCGAACTGGCCCCAGGCGTGATCGCCAGCAACATGACCTTCGTTGAGGGACAGGAAAATCCATCGCTCTATCGCCTCAGTTTCGAACCGGGCGTCAGCTACCCGGTCCAGGAAAGCCCAAGCCTCGAACTGGTCTACATGGAGTCGGGCACGATGACCGTGCGGTTGAATGCGACCGTCACCGTCGCCTCGTTGAACGCGACGGTTGGAAGCGGTGAATCCGTCGCCGCCGGCACCGGGTTCACCCTCGGCACCGGGCAGTATTTCGTCCTGGCACCGGGCGTTTCCGGCGAGGTTCGTAACGACGGCGAGGATACGGCGACGGTTTCCATTGCCGGGATGACTCCCGGAGGGACGACGGTCCCGGCAGCCGCGACACCAACCGGGGAATTCGTCACGCCCGATCCGTCGGCGTGCCTGATCGAGCCGCGTTCCCTCGATTCGGTGGTGGCCCTGCTGGGCGCTCCCGTCACCGGCTCACCAGCAACCCCGGCCATGGAAACGGGCAGTGCGGCGGATGCCGATGTCGTCGCGACGGTGACCGCGCTTGCCCAGGAGTCCGTGGCCTGTTTCAACGCCGGCAATTTCCTGGCCCAGTTCGCGTTCTACACCGATGACGCCCTGGTGGCCCTGATTCCCCCCGGACTCACCGCCGACGACCTCACTGGCTTCCTTGGCGCACCACCAGAACCGCTTCCGGCCGAGGCGCGGGAATCGGTGATGGTGCGGGACGTGGTGATCTTGCCGGACGGCCAGGTCACGGCGTACTTCGTGTTGCGCAACCTGGAAGGCACCTTTACGACATTCGTCACCCTCGAGGAGCAGGGAGACGGCTACGTGATCACGTCTGACATCGATGTCGAAGCCGAACTGGCTACCCCCGCCGCGTAACGCGAAATCTGGAAGGAATTCGTTCCATGCGTCGTTTCATTGCCCTGTGGTGTGCATTGCTCGCCTTCACCGTGCTTGTCTCCGCGGCAAGCGCCCAGGATGCCACGCCGGCGGCTGACCAGGTGACGCCTGATCCGGCGGCATGCCAGGTCGAGCCGCGCACCATCGAGACCCTGACGACCTTCCTCGCCACTCCGGCCGCGGTCGACGCCACGCCCGAAATTGAGACAGGCACGCCAGAGACGTTCGTGGTCCCCGAGGGTGAGCCCGCTGATGCCGAAACCGTGGCTGGGGTAACCGCCACCGCGCATGAACTGTTCGCCTGCTACAACGCCAACGCCTACCTCCAGGTCTTTGGCCTGTTTACGGACGAGTACCTGACCCGGTCATTCGCCGAGGAGGGCGTGAACGAGGAGGCGCTTGGCTTCTTCAGCATGCCAGCCGAAGCCCGCCCGCCGGAAGCGCGCGAGTCGGTCGCGGTGCGGGATGTCCAGGTGCTTGCCGATGGCCGCGTCAGCGCCTTCCTGGTGGTTCGCAATCCCGAGGCAGGTGACGCCACATTCATGGATTACACCATCTTCATTGAGCGGGATGGACGGTACCTGATCGATGACGTGATCTTCCTGCCGGCGGAGGACGAACAGGGGTCATGAGCTGAGCGAGCCCTGGCATATTGCCTACCCCGGTGGGCGGTCGATGAACAGGCCCACCAGGCGCTGAACCGTTTCGAGCGTCTGGGCCGTCACCGTTCCCCGCTTCCGCTGAAAGCGGACCAGGCTCTGCGATTTGACCTGTTCGCACATGATGACGGACGGTTTGGTCAGCCCCCCTTCGGGCGCGGCGATCCTGACCTGATTCGACAATCCCTTGTCGGTCCCGGTAATGGGAATCACGATCCGGAGCCGATGCGGGATGGCGTTGAAATCGGCGCCGGAGACGACCAGGGCGGGCCGGATCCCGCCTTGGTCATTCCCAATCCTCGGATCGAAATCGACGTCCCATACGTCACCAACCCTGGGATCGGGCATAGGCACGGATTTCCTCCTCCTCCTCGGGTGTGTAATACGGCTCCTCGTGTTCCAGTCCATCCATCGACCCGCCCTCGAAGAAGGTCACCTCGTCCCGGTACGCCTGCCAGGCGGCCGGATCGGCCTGGAGCCGGGCATAATCATCCCGCACCTGACGCCAGAACCGGGCTCGGCGCTGCCCTTCCACCAATTCGGCGACGATCTGCCCGATCGTCTTGTCCTGCTCCTCGGACCATTCCCGAAGCGTGGCGTGGGTTTGCGCTTCGACACGAATTGCGGTCGACGCCATCGGTTGGCCTCCTTTCTCCACCTTCACACCTGACCATGTACCTTCAATACTACCGCATTGCAACAGGATCGTAGATCGTACCCACTACATACCAGTAACCAGATTGTACGCGGTGAAAATTGGCGCAACCTGGGGTTCGCGGCTTGGAAAGAATCACCGGGACTTCAGCGTTGCCGGTTCATGGTGGTGGCCTCACTATGGGCTGGTGCGTGTCGGCGGGCAGCGACATCGCCGTTCGAGGGTTCATGGTCCATCCCTGTCCCATCGAGAAACGGGTGTCGCCATGCGTCGGACCACTTTGTTGTCGCTTTCGGTTGTCGCGTTGTTTGGATTCGTGCTGATCGGCGGCGGCCTTGTTGCCGCCCAGGAGGCGAGCCCCGCCGATCACCCGGCGCGGGGCGCCTGGACGGTCACGAGCGACCCGGGCGACACCGAGTTTTCGCCCAGGCTGGCGATCCTTTCGGCGGACGGCTCGGCGCTCTTCGTCTCCGGTTACCAAACCACCGGGGTGGGGACATGGGAACCCACGGGCGACACCACCGCCGTGGTGACGTTCATCGTCGTCACCGATGGCCCGGCCCAGATCGTGATCCGGGCCAGTCTCGAGATCGCGCCAGACGGAGCGTCGTTCACGGGCACATTCACAAACGAGTTCGTCTTCGATCCGGCGGGTGGGGGCACCAGTGGCGAGATCGGACCGGGTACCCTCGACGGCACGCGCCTGATGGCGGAAGCACCGGGCACGCCCACGATGTCGTTCGAGGAATTCTTTCCGCAACCCGAGGGCACCCCGGAGGCGACCCCGGCAACCTGACGGCTTCCGGCAAGGTGTGGGAACATGAAAATCGGGCAGCCGCAATGGCTGCCCGGTTTTCGTGTGGTGCGGAGGTTGAAGTTTAGTTGGTTTCTTTCCAGACACTGTCGATGACGGCGCGGCAGCCCTCGACGACGCTTGGATCGATCACCGGGGCATGGTCGCCCTGCTTGAGGTCGTAGACCACGGCTTCGGGCAGGGCATGGTTGACATCCTGCACCAGGCCCGCGTAGGTGCGCATGCCCTTCTCGGCGAAGTCCTGAGCCGCCTGGTCCTTGAAGGCCATCGCGGTGGTATGCAGCATG
>JACCYX010000074.1 GCA_013696265.1 Chloroflexia bacterium | reverse complement strand
CCGATCGCCCGTGGATCGGGGCAAACAGGGGCTCAAACGGTCAACCTTGGCCGATGGGCGTGGCATTCCCCGCTATCTGGTCTCGGCCGGCGCCAATCGCCATGACGCCCCGCTCCTGGGACCGACGGTGGAAGGGTTGGGCACCCTCGGTCCGCTGCCTGTCGACATGACTGCCCACCTCGACCGGGGCTACACCGGGACACCCACGCGGGCGCTGCTGGACAGGTTGGGCCTTGCTGCGGTAATCGCCCGCAAGGGCATTCCCGCTCCCCTGCAGGTCGGCAAACGCTGGGTGGTCGAGCGGACGCAATCGTGGATGAACGGCTATGGGAAGCTGCGCCGCTGCACGGAGAAGATCGCTGCCGTTGTGGATTTCTACCTCTTTCTGGCTGCCGCCTATGTGGTCACGCGCCGGCTCATTCAGGAAGCACGGACCCGGTACCGATGGCCCACCCAACCAACGACCAGGAGGCTCAAGTAATGCCTATTGCCGGTCGCTCTAATTCTTCTAACCATCTGCATAAAAACGAATGCGAAAATGGAGTCGGGTTTGACAGCCAAGATCAGGCACGAGACCGGGTAGAAATGTAGCCAAGAAATGTAGCCAACGAGGTGGACACCATGGACACGATGCCCGAAATCACCGGAATAGCGGAGATATTCTAGGCATAATGGGCATCACGAAACAGCGCATTGCCTGTCTCTGGAACAGGTAGTTGGGGTTCGAATCCCTGCACCCCAGCCCAACACGAGCGCGAGCAAGGCCGGTTCCTTTGGAACCGGCCTTTTCATACCCGCGGGACATCAGAACGGCAAGACCGGGCCGGCGACGCGCCGGCCCGCACGTACGCGTTACATGTCAATTTTGACCGCCGCCATGCCATCCTCGATGTATGCCGCCGGCAACGTGTGGAGCACCGGATGATCGAGCGTTATGGGGTCGGTGGACGTCACGAGAATCTGGCAACCGCACCCAGCCACGGCGGACAGCAGCATATCGCGATGCACGCTATCCAGTTCCGAGAGCACGTCGTCCAGCAGGAGAATCGGGCGCTCCCCCGACTGCTCGTCGATAATGTCGATTTCCGCCAGCCGGTAGGCTACCATCCCGAGGCGTTGCTGGCCGCGCGAACCATAGGACGCCAGGTCCCGCTGGGCAATCAGGAACTTGAAGTCGTCCCTATGCGGACCGACAATCGTCATCCCGCGCCGGAACTCTTCGGGACGGGCCTGTTCGACGGCCGCCTGAAAGATCGCGGCGAAGTGGCCGCGGTTCTCGTCGCGATTCGTTCCCAGCCGACCTTCCGGCACGTCGAGTCGGGGAAGATACTCGAAGCCGATGGCTGCTCCGGCCACCAGGTCAGCGGAACGCGCGCTGACGAGTTCGCTGATCCGTTCGACGACCAGGTGACGGTGGGCCATGACGACCGCGCCGGCGGCGACGATTTCCTCGTCCCAGAACGATACTTCGTTCACGGCGCCTGGGTCGCGCGCGGCCCGTCGCTCCCGGGCGAAGCGCTTCAGGAGCTGGTTCCGTTGGGCCAGCACCCTGCCGTATTGGGAGAGCGCGCGGAGATAGACTCGATCGAACTGCGAGATCAGGATGTCGATCTGGCGGCGCCGCTCCGACGGTGCGCCGGAAACGAGCAACACATCTTCCGGCGAGAACAGGACGCACTTTACGGCGCCAACGAGATCGTGAGCGCGAACCTGCTCGCTGCCAAGCAGGAACTGCTTCCGTATCACCGCCCGCCGGTCGGCATCCAACTCAAGATTGAGGCCAACGCGCTTTGGACCATCTCGCAACTCGACCGACGCCTCGATCCGGGCGTAGGGACGCACCCCGTAGTCGTCTCCGCTCTGCCAGCGTACGACCTCGCGATCGGCGGCGGCCCGGGGCGACCGGGTCGTCGACAACATCACCAGCGCCTCGAGGATGCTTGTCTTCCCGCTCGCGTTCCGACCCGAAATCCGCAGCCCAACCTGGGGCAATTCGAGGTCGAGACGCTCGTAGGTGCGGAACTGGTCGAGCGTCAGGCGGCGAAGGTACATCGGTTACGCCCAGTAACGGGGCTTCACCTATTGGCCGCCGATGACCATCGGCATGATGACGTGAGTGTAGGCATCGTTACCGCTTGGCCGGATAATGCCGGCCTGGGTGGTTCCGTTGAGGCCAAGCGTGACCTGGCCGTGCTTGAGGACCGACAGCACATCCGCCAGGTACCGGCTATTGAACGCGATTTGCACTTCGCCGCCAGAGACGCTGGCATCGACGAAGCTATGACTGTTGCCACGCTCGGCCGCGTTCGCCGAAACCTCCACGTTGCCCGGTGTCAGGTCATCCTCGCCAGGCGAGATCACCAGCCGAATGACGTCGTTGTTCTCCCGGGCGAAGTAACTCGCGCGCCGAACCGCGTTGAGCAGCACGTCGCGGCTCAGATCCACGCGGGTCGTAAAGTCCTTGGGCACGATCTGGCGGACATCGGGGAACGTGCCATCGATGAGGCGCGAAACCCATTCCGTGTCGCCGATCCGGGCCATGATCTGGCTCCGGTTCGGCGTCACCGCCAGGCGAATCGTTTCGTCGGTGTCGCCGATGATGCGGGCAAGTTCACGATAGGAACGGGCGGGCACGATCAGGTCCGTGCGCTCGGCGACTGGCGTGGCCAGGGCGCCCTCATTGACGGCCATGCGGAACCCGTCGGCCGAAGCGAGCGTCACCTTGTCGCCCTCGAACCGGGTCAGCACGCCGGCCAGGACCGGTCGCGAGTCATCGCTCGCGGCCGCGAATTCCACCAGGGTAATGAGGTCACGCAGGTTCTGGGCCTCGATTTCGACCCCAAAACCTTCATCCGTGATCGACGGAATTACCGGGAAGTCCTCGGCATCGATCCCGTTGATCGACGCCTGGTCGCGGCCTGACTGGACCGTCAGCGACATCCTGGTTGGGTCGACGCTGAGTTCGATACCACCGGCCGGAAGCGTATTAACGAACTCGCCGAGCAATCTGGCGTCGATCGTAATCCGTCCCTCTTCCTGGATGTCGGACTCGATCCAGGTCGTCACACCGATTTCAAGGTTCGTAGCCGCCACGCGCAGGCGCCCATCGTCGGTGGCAAGGAGCACGTTACTCAGCACTGGCAACGATGTCCGGGAAGCAACCGCCCGGCTTACCCGGCCCAATGCCCGCTGCATATTTTCCTGAAGGCACGAAACCCTCACCCGCCAACCCCATTCACGTAAGACCGATCAGTCGGTCTGAAGTCTAGCACGGGCGGGGCCGAATCCGGCCGCCAGCTATCTGTTCCCAATTGTCACCAGAGGGATTGCCATACCAGATCATTTGTTCTATACTGCATGCAACAGAACAAACGTTCTCATGAAAGGCGAGACACATGACCGTAGCTACCTCATTCGATCCGGGCCGGCACCTTTCGCTCGTCAACGGCAAGGATTACCTGGAAGTCAAGTGGCGACTTGTCTGGCTGCGGAGCGAGCATCCCAACGCCAGCATCGAAACCGAACTCGTCGCCCATGCCAACGGCGAGGCGATCTTCCGGGCGCTCGTCACCATCCCCGACGGTGGTTCCGCCACAGGTTGGGGCAGTGAAGACGCGCAGGGATTCGGCGACTACATCGAGAAGGCGGAAACCAAGGCGATCGGCCGGGCGCTCGCCGCGCTCGGGTTCGGAACGCAGTTCTGCGGCGACTTCGACTTCGGCGCGGCCGCTGGCCGGGTGGTGGACTCACCTGTCGCGATGGCGCCAGCCAACATGTCCGAAGGCGCGTTCGAACGGAACAAGCCCGCGACCGACATCGAGGCCACCTACCGGCAGCGCAACCTCATCCAGTCGCTGTCGCGAGAATTGAAGATCAGCGCCAACGCGCTCGATGAGTTGAGCCGGGAGCTGACCGGACAATCGCTGGAGGCAATGTCGCGCAAGAACGCCTCGATGCTGATCGATGCGCTCCAGGAACGCCGGCCGTCGCGGAACGCGATTCCCGCCTGATCGAGTTGGGCCCTGGGAGGCCCGGGAGATTCCAATGCACGGCAGCACTGACTCGAAACGGCAGCCAATTCAGATGCTCCAACCTGTGGACGACCGCTCCGCGAATAGTGGCTCCGACGTGTTGGAGTCCCTGGAGCGCCGGCTGGCGGATGGATACGCGCGGATCGAAGCGGCCCGGCAACTGGGTCAGGATGTGAGCGCCTGGGAAGCGTTCTGGATCCAGCTCCTGCACCAGTATGAAGCGGCGGTTGACGACTTCCCGGAAGCTGCCTGAATTCACATACCAGACAACCCAAAACAGGACGACCGCGCTTGGTGCGCGGT
>JACCYX010000498.1 GCA_013696265.1 Chloroflexia bacterium | reverse complement strand
GGGAGGCCCTGTGTGGTCTCCCGCGGCGCTACCGGTCAGACGGGAGGCCACACAGGGCTTCCCCTACCCGATGATGTATCGGCCCAGTTCCGATGAAAGGGTCCAGTCATGGCGATATCCGCGAATCCTGAAGCGACGTCAGTCGGGGCGCCGGTCGTCCTTCCTGGGGACCGGCGACAGCCGAAACGGTTGCCAGCTCTGGGGTCGGTGGCGATCTACGGCGGCCTGACGGTGCTGGCGATTATCTTCTGCGCTCCGTTCGTCTGGCTGGTGCTGACCTCACTGAAACCGGCGGACGAGATCTTCGCGGGGACATGGCTGCCCTCGGAGTGGCGGTGGGACAACTATGCCGCCGTCTTCGACTCCGCCCCGGTGCTGCGCTGGATGTGGAACACGCTGGTGATCACGGTGCTGGCGGTGGTTGCCGTGCTCATGTCGAGTTCCCTGGTGGCCTACGGCTTCGCCCGCGTCCGGTTCCGGGGGCGCGGCATGCTCTTCGCGCTGGTGATGGGCACCTACCTGCTGCCGGGCGCCGTGACGATGATCCCGACCTTCCTGATCTGGAACGAGCTGGGGGCGGTCAACACCTTCTGGCCGTTGTGGGCCGGCAACCTCTTCGGCTCGGCCTTCTACATTTTCATGCTGCGCCAGTTCATGCTCACGATCCCGCAGGATCTCGTGGATTCGGCCCGAATCGACGGCGCGGGCTTCCTCCGCATCTACTGGACCCTGATGCTGCCGTTGCTCAAGCCGGCGCTGGTGGCGGTCGCCATCTTCGAGGCCAACGCGAAGTGGGACGATTTCATGGGGCCGCTGATCTACCTCAACAGTCCCGACAACTACACCCTGGCGCTCGGACTCGGCAATCTGAAGGCGCAAGCCGAGGCGCTAGGCACCCTGTGGTCGCTGCTGATGACGGCCTCGGTGATCTTCACGATTCCGATGATGGTGCTCTTCTTCATGTTCCAGCGCTACTTCATGGAAGGCGTCACCCACACCGGCATCAAGGGGTAGACGCCGGATTCAGAAAATCGGACGGTCGAACGCTCTCGCGGCACTGGATCGTTCTCCCGGCGATTGGCTTGGATGAACGGAGGTTGCCCGCGGAAACAGACGCGCGGCGAAGCCGGCGTTTCATCCAGCCAGCGGCGTTTCATGTGCGGCGATGCGGTGCTTCGCCGCGCTCGGCAGGGACCGGAGACGGTAGCCCACCAGCGCCCAGCCCAGGCCGAACAGGCCAATGATTCCAACCCCACCGCCTTCCGGCACCACCTCGAGGGCGTACACCAGCGGCCACAATGGCAGGAGAAAGAGGCCGAGCATGCCAAGGACCAGCAGCGCGGCCGTCCAGCCGGACGCCGAGCCCGCACGTTGGGCATCGACCCCCGCCAGGAAGCTGCCGGCCCCGAGCGCAAGCGTTCCAAAAATCCGTGGGCCGGTGAACAGTGGGTCGAACGCGACGGACACGCCCACCGCGCTCAAGACGGCGAGCGCCAGGGCGATGTACGCCAGGATGCGGCCGATGTTCCCGGTTCGACCGTGGGGCAGTCCGAGCAGTTGGTACACGCCCAGTAACGCCAGGGCGGTGAAGAGCAGGGCCAAACTGCCCGGCAGGTTGTACACCCGGTAGAGAAGGGCGTCGGTGACGACCTCGTACCCTCGATCGTCGCGGAAGACCCGATCCACTCCCCACGGCTTCAGCATCTCGAACACGCCGAATGGAACCCACAGCAGACCGCCGAGCGCCGCCGCCGAACCTGTCCGACGGATCTGGTGATGCTCATTCGTTCCCGCAAGACGCATGCCGCTGCCTCCACCGTGTGACGCACGAATAGCTAACGCAGAATCGCAGACAGCGTCACCATGGCTCGATAGTTGTCTTGTAGCGCATGGTGATCCGCGGCCACTACCTGAGCCGATTGAACAGCCGCTCCGCTTACGCGTCGGTCATGTTGCTCGATTCCATGTCGCCCAGTACAGGGCGTGATACGGGATCCGGGTGAACACTGAGGGAACCTGGTAGTGGCAAAGCTCGTCTTTGCCCGTTTCCAGGGTCGAGATGAACTCGACCGCTACCAGGGATGTTGCATCATTCAACCGGATTTCGTATGAGAGGTGCGTGTACACACCCTAATCCCCACTAAAAGTAACGCTGAAGGCTTAAAATACGTTCCACGTTCGATTTTGGGGAGGACCCGACACGGGG
>JACCYX010000496.1 GCA_013696265.1 Chloroflexia bacterium | reverse complement strand
GGGAGGCCGTCACCGCCGTCAATCACGCCGTGCAGTACATCGATCCCTCGGCGCGGCTGGACGCGGGGCACTCGACGACGATCATGGAGAAACGGGAAAAGACAGCGGCCGCGGTCTGACCCGGAGTATCACCCAGCAGTCTGTGCGTCGTAGCGTGTTATGCAACATTCATGCGATGTGAGCGTCGGATTTACACGCGGGCGCCGCGCGGTGCGTGGCGCACCCAACGGGAGGCGCATCACCCTTCTGGTCGGGGCGGATCCTGCCGGGGCCGCCAAACCACGCAGCGATCATCCGAGGTTCGCACCATCCGTTCCAGGTTGGTGGAGATTCAGAAGCCGCCGAGGCCAACCCGGTCCCGCACCCTGATCATCGTGCCACGCGCGTAGTCGCGGGCTTTCACGGCGCCCGAACGCAGTACCTCTTCGATGATCTCGGGCGAGGCGTCCAGCTCGGCGAGGCGTCGCTGGATTGGTTCGATCGCGGCGACGATGACATCGCCGAGGTCGCTCTTGAACGCCCCGTAGCCCTTGCCCAC
This sequence comes from Chloroflexia bacterium, assembly GCA_013696265.1. GTDB lineage: Bacteria > Chloroflexota > Chloroflexia > Thermomicrobiales > UBA6265 > JACCYX01. Next base: position 8,248 of record JACCYX010000496.1, on the reverse strand, counting down.
GAACGCTTCCTGGACCTCGGCCGGCGTCTGCTCGGTGAGGATCGCGTAGATCGAGATCAGGTTCGAAAGCGCGGGCTTGTCCGGGTCCACCACGATCTCGCTGCCCGAGTCGGTCACGGCCCGCTTGATCTTTCGCCGGATGATGTCTGGCGTATCGCCAAGTGCCACGTAGCTGTTCGGGTTGGGCGAACTCTTGCTCATCTTCTTGGTCGGATCGTCCAGCGCCATGATCCGAGCCCCCTCCTCCTTGATGTCGGGACGCGGCAGGACCAGCGTTTCGCCGTAGCGCTGGTTGAAGCGGTGGGCGACATCGCGGGTCAGCTCGATGTGTTGCTTCTGGTCTTCGCCGACCGGCACCAATTCGGCGTCGTGGAGCAGGATGTCGGCCGCCTGAAGCACGGGGTAGGTGAAGAGGGCGGAACTCACCGATTCGTCCTGACCGCCCGACTTGTCCTTGAATTGGGTCATCCGCCGCAACTCGCCAAACTGGGTGACCGATTGGAGAATCCAGCAGAGCTCGCTGTGTTCGGCAACATCGGATTGCACGAAGAGCGTGCAGTGTTCAGGATCGATGCCGGAGGCGACGATGATGGTGGCGAGGTTTCGGATGTTCTCCTGCAACCCCTCGCGCGTCGTCGCCAGCGAGAGCGCGTGGAGGTCGACGATGCAGAACGTGTTGGCGTAGAGGTCCTGCTGTTTGACCCAGTTGCGGATCGCGCCAAGGTAGTTTCCCAGATGGAAATTGCCCGAGGGCTGGATGCCGGAAAAGACCCGCGGCAATCGCTCGATCGCTGAATCGGCCCCGGTTTGATGAGTTGTCAGTTGTGTCGCCATGGGCTGAATAGTTCCCTTGCTTCCCATTCTTCGCGGGGATCGCGTCGTGCGGTCCGGCTCCTGTGCGAAAGTATACAAATGGACCCGGTGGCGGAACGGCTGGACCGGGGAGATCGGTCGACCGGGCCGCTGATGGAGTCGGGCCGTGTTGCAAACCTTCATAATCCAGCGCCGACACGCCGAACGCTACCGCGTCATCGTGCGGACGCTGATTCGGCATGGCCTGGGTGGACTGGTGGGTCCGGTCGACGTTGGGGGCCGCATCCGCCAGCGGCTGCCCGGACTCAGCCGCCCGCTCGATCCCGCCCGCGACACGCTGCGCCGATCCCGGCCAGTCCACCTGCGCGAGGCACTCGAAGAGTTGGGCCCGGCGTTCGTCAAGCTCGGCCAAATCCTCTCGACCCGGGCCGATCTCCTGCCGCCGGCCTACATCACGGAACTCGAACGCTTGCAGGACCAGGTGCCGTCGGAGCCATTCGCGGCGATCCGGCTGACGGTCGAGTCCGAGTTGGGGACGACGATCGAGGCGGCGTTCCGGCGATTCGAGGAGGTGCCGCTGGCGGCCGCCTCGATTGGCCAGGTTCACGCCGCCGTGCTGCCCGACGGGACGCCGGTGGTCGTCAAGGTCCAGCGCACCGATGTCGATGCCACGATCGCGGAAGACCTCGACATCCTGGCCGACATGGCGCGGGTCGGCCAGGCTCGCTCGACGTTGCTGCGCCAGGCCGATGTGGTTGGCCTGGTCAAGGAGTTCACATGGACGATTCGCGCGGAGTTCGATTACCGCCGCGAGGCGGCCAACGCCGATCTCTTCCACACGGCCCTGAACGACGACACCACGATCCGGATTCCCCGGTCGTTCCCAAGCCACAGCTCGCGCCGGGTGCTAACGATGGAACGGATCGACGGTGAGCGGATCGACCGGTTCGCGCGCCGCGCGGAGACCGCCGTGTCTCCACCGGATTTCGCCCGGCGGCTGGTGGCGACGACCGCCGACCAGGTGCTGCGGATCGGGATGTTCCACGCCGACCCGCACGCCGGCAACTTCGTGGTCTGCGACAACGGGGCGCTCGGGATTTTCGACTTCGGCATGGTCGGCACGATCGACGAACGGCTCCGGGAGCGGCTGATGCTGCTCGCGATCGCGGTGTCGGAGCGCGATGCCTCCCGCATCGTCGATGAACTCTCCCTCCTCGGTGTCCTGTCGGCGGGGTGGGACCGGCGGCTGATGGAGCGGGATGTCAGTCACCTGGTTTCCCAGTACGTCGGGGCATCGCTGCGGGAGCTGCCGCTGTCGATGATCCTGACCGACGTAATGAGCCTGGTCCGGAGACATGGCATCCGCATGCCGTCCGAACTGGCGCTGCTGGCGAAGACGGCCTCGATGCTGGAGGCGCTGAGCCGCCGCCTCGATCCGGACATCAACGTGATTGCCGTGGTCGATCCGATGATCCGGGGGGCGTTGCGGGAGTTCTACTCACCCGGCTTCTGGGCCAGCCGGTTCAAGCTGCTGCCGCTCGACACGATGCTGCTGACGGCGTCGATGCCGGGACACATCCAGCGATTGCTCTCGCGGATCGACCGAAACGACCTCACGTTCCATGTGCACTACGACGAGTTGCCGGAAACCCTGCGCAGCCTCAACGGCATGGTCAACCGGCTTGCGTTCGCGATCATGACCTCGGCGGCGTGGCTGGGCACGATCGTGATCTTCCTGGCGGTCGATCCCGACCTGGCCGCGTTTCCCGGGTTCCTGTTCATGCTCGTCTTCGCGGTGTTGGGGGGGATGGTCTTGTACGGGATGTACTCGGTTTGGCGAAGCGGACGCTAGGGCGGCTCGCGGAACGAGGGACGGCAACCCTACGAATCCGCAGGGCGTGTCGCGTCGGGTCAGGCGAGGGCGGCCTCAAGCGGCGCTTCCGCGGGGACATCGGTTTCGTCGTCGCATTCCGGCAACCAGGTCGCACCGTAGGTTCGCATGCTGTCGATCACCGGGAGGAGCGCGATCCCCTTGGCGGTCAGCGTGTACTCCACGCGGGGCGGAACCTCGGCGAAGCACTTGCGGTCGACCACGTTGGCGTCTTCAAGCTTCTTGAGCCGCTCGGACAGCGTCTTGGGGCTGATGCCGCGGAGCGAACGTTCGAGTTCGCTGAAGCGCTTCTCGCCCTTGACCAGGTCGCGGATGATCAACGGCGTCCACTTGTTGCCGATCAGCTCGGCGGTGCGGGCTACGGGACAGCCGAGATTCATCGCGTCGTTCCTGGTCATGACGTGCCTTCCGATTCCTGCGTGCGCTCGGCGATCTTCGATACTTCACTAATGATAGCATCGCGTGCCAACGTAGACAATAACCGCGCCCGCGGGCAAGGCGTGGCTGTGGGCCAAACGCGCCGTATACTTGGACAACTCGATTCGGCGTGGCCGTGGCCCCACTGTAGCGCGTTGGCCGCCGAAGTCAAGACCGTTCGTTCCGTGTAGCCAAGGAAGCCGACCGCCTCGTGATTCCCTTCATCCTGATTCGCGTCACCGCCTACGGCATCGGGGCCATCCTCGCAACGCTCATCCTTGGCACCATTTCATCCCGGCTCATCGAATTCGACGAGGCCTCGACCGTGCTGCTTTTCGGCCTGGTGATCGGTGTCATCAATGCGTTCATCAAGCCGATCGTCTCCCTGTTGACCCTGCCGATCACCTGCCTCACCTTCGGCTTGTTCGCGGTGGTGATCAACACCGTCCTCTTCTACTTCGGCGCCTCTCTCACCCCCGGCATGGACGTTGGCTGGTGGGGCGCGATCTTCGGGTCGATCCTGACCAGCCTGGCGTCCGGCCTGATGTTCTCCGTGGTGGACGAGTAGGGGACGCCGCGATGGACATTCTCGAACGGCGGCGGGCATTCGAGGTTCCCCTGACCATCGGCGTGATCGCCGACACCCACATCTATGCCCACGGCAGCCGCGTGTTGCCCGCTCCCGTGCTCGATCTCTTCCGGCGGGCCGGGGTTGGGCTTATCCTGCACCTGGGGGATGTCAACTCCGCGTGGGTGCTCCAGGAGTTGGCTGACCTGGCGCCATTGCTGGCCGTGGCCGGTAATAACGACGAAGACGAGTTGCAGGATGCCTTGCCAGCGTCATTGCGGTTCACGGTTGGCCCACATTCGTTCGGGGCGTTGCATGGGGATGGCGGCCGCTCGGCCAAAGACCAGGTCAAGCGCACGTTCGGCGGCAAGGTGGACCTGGCGTTCTTCGGGCACAGCCACATTCCGTATCTCGATGAGTACCAGGGAACGACGCTGTTCAATCCGGGTTCCGCCACCGACCGCCGCTGGCACGAGCACTTCGGGGTCGGCATCGTGGGCGTGACCGGCGGGGCGATCGATCCTGAATTGATCCTCTACACGCAAGCCAACCACTTGACCAACATCACCTTTGAAACAAATAGCCCTCCGCGCCTCGAACCCCAGGAAAGAGTGAGCAGATGACGATACCGACGACCACCGCCACCGATCCCCGCCTGACCCAGGGCCGCTGGCTCCGGATTCCGGGTCCCACGGTTGTCCACCCCAATGCGGTCCAGGCCCAGACGCGGGACATGATTGCCCATCGCGGTCCGGCCATGTATGGCTTCATGCACGAACTCCGGGAAAAGGCGCGCGTCGCGCACCGGACCGAATCCGAGATGTTGTTCTGGGCGGGTAGCGGATCGGCCGGGTGGGAAACCGGTATCGTCAACCTGCTCTCGCCGGGCGACACGGTCGTCGCCACTGTCGGCGGGGCGTTCGGCGAGCGGTTCGCCTGGTTGGGCGAGAAGCTTGGCCTCGATGTCCGCCGCGTCGAGGTGGAGTGGGGCAAAGCCGTGACGCCGGAGGCGTTCGGCCAGGCGCTCGACGCCGCCGGCGACGTGAAGGCGGCCTTCATCACGCACAACGAGACCTCGACCGGCATCACTAACCCGCTCAAGGAACTGGCCGCCCTGGCCCGCGCCAAGGGCGCCCTCGTGCTGGTTGACGCCGTGAGTTCGGCGGGCGCGATGGAATTGAACGTCGATGAATGGGATCTCGACTGGACATTCTCGGGCGTCCAGAAGGCGTGGATGTGCCCGCCCGGCCTGATGATGGCGGCGGTCAGCGAGCGGGCGATCCGGGCTTCGGAGACCGCCGGGTTCAAGCGGTTCTACTTCGACCTGGCGCCCATGTTGCAAGCCGCCCGCGAGGGATCGACGGCGACGACCCCGGCGATCTCCCTGCTTTTCGCGCTCGACGCCGCGATGGACGCCATCCATGAGGAAGGGCTCGAACAGGTTTGGGAGCGGCATATTCGCCTGGGCAAGGCGTTCCGGGCCGGTCTGGAAGAGCTGAGGGTCGAGGTGCTCGCCGAGCCCGGCTACCAATCGGCTTCGGTCACCGCATTCCACACGCCGAATGGGATGACGTCGTCCGATTTCCAGGGGCGCATCACCGACGCGACCGGGATCGTGATCGCCACCGGCCAGGGACCGCTCGCCAAGACCGTGAACCGGGTCGGCCACATGGGCTGGTCCGAGCTACCGGAACTGGACGCCACCCTCGAAGCGATCGGCCAGGCAATGCGGTAGGACGCGGCGAACAGTGGCGTCGAGGGCGGACAACAGAATCGACCAGGATCCAGGTGGCGGAGGTACCGTTCGCGGGTCGATTCAGGTCCGCCCGTACGAATGCCGGTCCTATCACGGTTTATCCGAAGACTGGCGTGACACAAACGTGAGTCCCCGTAGCGTACGGGCGGACCTGGATCGACCATGAAGGACTGTTGGCTGGCCAGGGTATTGGTCGATCCTGTTGTCCGCCCTGCACTTGTTCAGCCGGCTGGCGTGCCCCCTGGAAGCAGTCCCGATCCAGAGTCGTCCCAGACATCGATCTTCCACTGACCATCTTCGAGGACGAATGTCAGGTAGGCGGGTTGCCCGTCGATCACGGTCCGGGCGCCAGCGCGTCCGTCCGGAAAGAGCACGATCTCCTCAACAGTCGTCGTGTTTCTCGCTGGTTCTCCGGCGTCATGGTCGATCGCCACGAGGTCCTGGATGACCTCGCTTTCGCGAATTGCCTGCGCAGTGTAGAAGGCGTAAATGCGAGCGTATTCTCCCGTCGCGTTGCAGTCAGCGTACCCCTGAAGCATCGCGACGACCCCATCCATCGCGGCTGGATCGGTCGTGCCGCCATCCTGGTCCCGCAAGGAGCGTTCCAGCGGCGCTGAGCCCGCCGATGGAGTGGCCACGATGCTGTCAACCAGATCGGACGTGAGCGGCGCAATCTCGCACGCGTCGGCGGTGCCTGTCAGCGTCGTCGTCTCGGTGGCGGCCGCCACGGGTGTGGCGACGGGCGTGCCTTCCGGCTCCAGATTCGGCGAGACGGAAAGCACCAGTCCCGTGGAGGGTGCGCCGGAGGCGCCGGTGATGCTCCAGCCGGCATCTGGCTTGGCCAGGAGGTAGCCGCCGGGTTCGATTCCGATGCCTTCACCGAGCGGCGGTTGGAAGCCATCGCTTCCCACCGCCGGGACAACCCTGGCGTCGCCACCCAAACGGCTGGTTTCGATCTCACCCATCGCCGAAGTGATCAGCGCCAGGTCGGGTCCGCCCTCGCCGGACGCCCCACCGTCGTTCTCACCGTTGTACTCGTACACTTCCAGCATGAGGCTGGCTTCGCCTGCCGGCAGTGTGTCTGTCTCCGTGACGAGCGTCTCGATCGCGACTCTGTCCATCGACTCACTCGCGACAATGCTCTCCAGCGGACCGTCAAAGACCAGCGCCTGGATCACGTCCACTGACACGGCTCCGGGATTAGAAAAGGTCAGCACCGTGCCCGGAACCTGGGCGACGGTCCCGCCCGCCGCAACGTTCACCGTATTGCCGGAATCGCTGTTGAGGATGTCGACCGTGCCGGACGCAACATGGTAGAGGACGCCGGCATCGGTCGGTAGGCTGTACGTGCCGCCCGGCTGGAGCGCCAGTCTTCGTAGCGCGAGGTGGACCTCACCGGAGGCGGGCACGGTCCACTCGCCCCAAAATGGCGCGATCGATTCCAGCGTCTGATCGAGGGTAAAGTTGTCCGCCGCCGGCATCGACGATAGGACGAGTACCCGGGCACTTTCTGTGCCTGTGACGCGCAACGCTGGCTGGATCACTCCCTTATTCTCGATGCGAATCGTGTTGCCCGGACCGAGTTCCTGCGTTGCCTGTGGCGTGTTCTCAGTTCCATCCACGTCAAATGTCAGTTGACCGTCGCGGAGGGAGATTGTGTGAAGGGTCGATTGGGGTGGGCCCAAGAGTGCTGTGTCCGCAATTTCCATACCGGGGGAGAACACGTGCTCGCTCACCAGCACGCGGTACTGGAATGCGGATTCGTCGTCCAGTTGCACGGAGCCGAACAGCACCGGTTCGGGTCCGATCGTGGCTGCGTCATTGACCGGCGAGGCGACGGCACCACCGGGCGGCCAGACGCCGATTGTCAGGGGGAATCCGGCGTTCGGCGGCATCGGTGCGAGGACCAGCAAATGCGCGGCACTCGAGTTGGGGTTGCGAACGTAGTCAATCCCCGACAGATCGCCGACTGACCCGCCCTCCTCGACTGGACGCCAGGTGTCGTCACCTCCGAACAGCACCGACCCTTGCGATACGGCAAAGCCGAAGGGCTCGCTTTGGGAGTCGCCGCTGGCCGGCGCCGGCGACATGGCCGAACCGGGCGCAAGCGTCACTTCCCACAGGCCCATCTCGACGGTTCCGCCCTCGTAATCGCCGGGCCGGACCTCGATGGAGGTGCTGAGCTGGCCACCGATGTGCTGACCGGACGGCTCGTCCTCGTCCACACCCAGCATGGCCGCGAACCGGCCGGGATCGCCACCGTCCAGGAGTCCCCGGACCGGCCCCAACAGCACCAGGGCCGAAAGAACGGCGAGGATGAGCACGACGGAGGCGAGTCGGTCGAAGGCGCGGACCAGGGGAATGATTCGCGACCGGGATAGGACGCCGCTCGAATGGGTTGGTGTCCCTGGGGAGACGATCGGGGAGGCCATCGGTGTTTCCTTTCCAATCGATTCACGGACTTTGGCGCGCATCACCGCTTGTTCGACCGGAGACGGCGTCGGCTTGAGCGATTCCAGGTAGAGGACCAGCGTTTCCAGGTGCGCCTCCTCACGATTGCGTGCGCAAACTGCCGCGGTCGCGTTCGGGGCCGAATCGTTGAGCCTGTCCCAGAAGGCGTCGAGCCGATCCGCCTGGGCGGCGGAGGTACGGTCAATGCGCATCGGCGTAATCCTTCCCTAGTGCTGTGTCAATCCTCATATGCTGGGTAGAGGCGCTTGAGTTTGGTGCGCGCGTCGGTGGTCGTGAATTGCCAGTCAATGCGCCGCGTGCGGGCATTGCGGTCGGCGGTCCAGGCCCTGAC
>JACCYX010000489.1 GCA_013696265.1 Chloroflexia bacterium | reverse complement strand
GCACCGCCTTGACCGGCAGCAGCACCGACCGGAAGTGGACTGCGAGCACCACCGCCGTCGCCAGCGTCACCAGCCCGAGCGTCCACGGCAGGCGGTCCGTCAGGTGGCCGATGAGATCGACGCTGGTGGCCGTTTCGCCGCCCGCCAGGACGGTGAAGGCGCCGTCCGAGAGGCGCGGGTGTTCCGTCCTGATGGTGTCCAGGATCGCTTTCGCCGCCTCGGAGCCGGGTGCGGCGCGGATGTTGACCTCGACCACGGCGGCGTTGGCGGTCAGGTAGGGCTGGACCACGGCGGCGAGTTCCTCGTCCACCTGGATGCCGCCAGCGAGGAAACCGGAGCCGAAGCCGGAGGGCAGGAAGGACCAGACGCTGACGACGGACTCGACGCCTTCGATCTCGTCGAGCGCTTCCGTGAACGCCTCCAGGTCGTTGAGGTTGCGGGCATTGGTCATCGGCCGGCCGTTGCGCGGTTCGACGACGAGCGTGATCGGCGACAGGGTGCTGGTCGAGAAATCCGCTCGCACGCTGTCGAACATCTGGCGGGCCGGTTGCGATTGGGGGAGCACCGTCATGCCCGGCGGCTCCGGCCGCATGTCGAGCACGGGGGCAGCGAGCAGCAGGAGCATGGCGCAGGAACCGGCGAGGGCCGGAACCGGGTTCCGGTCGAGGACCGCGCGTGCCGTCGTGGCGAACCAGCCGAATCGATGCGTGATCCCGCCTCCTTTGCCGAGCCTGACGAGGCCGTGAATCCTGACCCGATTGCCAAGCAGGGATAGGGCGGCCGGCAAGACCGACAGGCTGACCAGCACGCCGAGGAACACGACAATCGAAGCGGCGATCGCGGTGGAGGTCGCCGCGTCCACGCCGACCGTCAACAACCCCAGCAGACCGATGGCGACCGCCATGCCACTAACGATGATGGTCCGCCCGGCGGTGGCCAGGGTGACGCCCATCGCGTGGGGTGGTTCGTGGTTCGCCAGTTCCTCGCGGTAGCGGCTGACGAGGATCAGCGCGTAATCGATCCCCACCGCCAGGCCGATCATGACCACCACGTTGATCGTGAAGACACTGGTTTCGAGGTAGCGAGACATAATCGCAACCGCCGCCAGCGTCGGGATCAGGGCCAGCGCGGTCGTGACCAGCGGCAGGCCGGCGATCAGCACCCCGCCGAAGACGACCAGGAGCACGGCCAGGGCGATCGGCACTGAGAACAGCTCGGCCCGGCGGAGATCCGATGAGGTGAGATCCCGAAAATCCTCCGTCGTGGCGGGCCAGCCGCCGATCTGGACGTCGAGCACATCGTTGGTGAGCAACTCGCGGAGGCGCGGAATCTCGGCCGCCGCCGTCTTCACGTCCTGGTCGACCATGACGATCGCCAGGCTTTGCCGCTCGTCATCGGAAATCAGCAGCGGATGCAGCGCCGGGTTGGTCGTGGTTCCCCAGGTGTGGATCGCCAGCACCGATGGATCGTTTCGCAATGGGGCGACGGTGCGTTCGACTTCGCGGCGAAACAGGGTCTCCGTGGCGAGCAAGGAGCCATTGGGGTCCGAGAAGAGGAGGTAGTGGGCCGTCGCATGGCGGCCGAATTGCTCGTCCAGCACACGGTCGACCTGGGCCGCTTCGGAGCCGAACGGCAGCCAACCCCCCGACGAGAGGCGATCCTCGACCGTGGCCAGCAAGGGCAGGCAAGCGAGCGCAATCAGGGTTGGCAAGATCAGGATGGCGAGGCGGTGACGGCAGGCGGCAACGCCCCACCGGTAGAGGCGGCTGGAGGCGTCCGGCAAGTTGTCGTGCGTCGAGTGTTGTACCACGCGCGCCTTTTCTTTCGCCCTGGTTGGCGTTTCTGCACAAGAGACGCACGGGAGGCGCCCCGCCGGATCGACCGTTGTCCCGGTCGCTAGTGTAAACGTCGGACCATTGTGGCAATGTTCCCCCATGACGGTGAGAATTGTCGGGGAAACGTGGAGATACAGGCTGAAATGGCGACCGTGACCAGGCGAACTGGCGAAGCGACGTTCGACCGGACGCTCTCGGACGATGTCTACCTGCTGGCGGGATTACTGGGTGACGTCATCCAGTCGCTGGCCGGGTCCGACGCCTTCGAACTGGAGGAAGAGGTCCGGGCGCTGGCGAAGGAGTTGCGGTCAGGCGAAGCTGGGGCCAGTCTCCGGCTGGAATCCGTGATCCACGAAGCCGACACCGCCGACCTGCGGATCCTGATCCGGGCGTTCACCAACTACTTCCAGCTCATCAACCTCTCCGAGGACAACGAGCGGATCCGGCGGCTCCAGCGCCGCGAGCACGCCGAACCCGACCAGCCGCGCCGGGGGTCGATTCGGGAAGCCGTCATGGGGCTTGCGCGCCGGGGCGTCGACGCCGAAACGATGTCCAACCTGCTGGCCGGGGCCCAGGTGCGGATGGTGCTGACCGCCCACCCGACCGAGGCCCGCCGGCGAACGGTGATCGACAAGCTGGCCCGGATCTTCTCGGTGATCCGCAACCTGGACGAGCGGCGGGCGTTGCCCTACGAACTGGATCGGGCGCGGGCCCGCCTCTCGGCCACCATCGCCGAACTCTGGAGCTCAAACGAAGTGCGGACCGCGAAACCGACCGTGCTCGACGAAGTGCGGGCGGTCCTTGTCTACTTCGGGTCCACCTTCGTCGAGGTAATCCCGGAAATCTACCGCGACCTCGAAGAGGCGCTCCACGAGTGCTATCCCGAAACCCCGATCGCCGTACCCCCGTTCCTAACCTTCGGCTCGTGGATCGGCGGCGACCGCGACGGCAACCCATTCGTGACGCCCGAAGTCACGATTGAGTCGCTGGGAGTCATGCGCGTGGCGGCGCTGGCCTATCTCGATGGCCGCCTGACGGAACTCTCCGGACGCCTCTCGGTCTCCGAACTGATGACCAGCCCGGCGGTCGCGCTCGACCCGCTCCTCGATGAGTACCGGCGGATGTTTCCCGATCTTGGCGCCGAACTGCGGGAAATCAACGCCGGCGAGCCCTATCGTCAGGCGGTGACCCTGATGCGCGAGCGGCTTCGCGCCACGCGGGACAAGCGGGAGCACGGCTACCGCGTGGCAGGCGACCTGGTCGCCGACCTGCGGCACGTCGAAGCATCGCTCGTCCAGCAATCGGCTGGAATGATCACCGGCGGGGAACTCCACGACGTGATCCGGCTCGTCGAGGTCTTCGGCTTCGACTTCGCCACGCTGGACGTCCGCGATCACGCCAGGCGGCACGCGCTGGCCCTGCACCACGTCTTTGCGATCACCGGCGTCGAGGCCGACTACGAGTCGCTGGACGAAGCGAGCCGCTGCCGGCTCCTGGCCGCCGAAATCGACTCGAAGCGGCCCCTGATCCCGATCGATCTCGACACCTTGCCGGATGAGGCGCGGGAGGTCGTGGAAACCTTCCGCACCGTCCGCTGGCTGGTGAACTACGAACATCCCGACGCGATCAAGACCTACATCATTTCGGGCACGGATGCGCCGTCGGATATGCTCGAAGTGCTGCTGCTGATGAAGGAGACCAAGCTGGCCGGACCCGGCGGCGAGGATGCCCGGCTCCGGATCGCTCCGCTCTTCGAGGAGGGCGAGACGCTGCGGAACGCGACCCGCACGATGGACACGCTGCTCGGATTCGAGGCGTACGCCAGGGCGCTCGATTCCTCGGGTGGCCACCAGGAAATCATGATCGGGTATTCCGACTCCAACAAGGATGTCGGCTACCTGGCCTCGACCTGGGAGTTGCAGCAGGCCCAGAAGCAGCTGGCGGCGTTCCTTTCGAGCCGCGGCATCCCGTTCGTCTTCTTCCATGGCCGGGGGGGATCGGTCGGGCGCGGAGGGGGACCGACCAACGTCGCGATCCAGGCCCTGCCGCCGCACACGGTCGAGGGCCGGATCAAGATGACCGAGCAGGGCGAGGTGATCTCGGCCCGCTACTCGACGCTGCCGATCGCGCACCGCGAGATCGAACTGGCGCTCGGCGCGATCCTGATCCGCTCGGTCGATCTCGAAAACCCCCGGTTGCAGGGCGATCAGTCGCAGTACGAAGCGGCGATGGACGTGATGGCCGACCGGTCGGCCGCGGTCTATCGCGACCTGGTCTACGGCGATCCCGATTTCGTGACCTTCTTCCACGAGGCGACCCCGATCGACGCGATCGCCCGACTCCAACTCGGCTCGCGGCCCGCCAAGCGCACGACGTCGAACCGGATCCAGGACCTGCGGGCCATCCCCTGGGTCTTTTCCTGGACCCAGGCGCGGATCATCCTGCCCGGCTGGTACGGCTTGGGCACCGCCCTCGGGGAAGCCATCGAGCGCGACGGGATCGACCTGTTGCGGGCGATGGAAGGGGAGTGGCCGTTCTTCCGGGCCACCATCTCCAACGCCGAGCTGGCGATGGCCAAGGCCGACATGCTGATAGCCGAGCGGTACGTGAAGCTCGTCAAATCGGATCAAATCCGGAACCGGATCTGGAACCGGATCCGTGAGGAATACGACCTGGCCGAAGCGGCCCTGCTCCAGATTCGCGACCAGGCGCACCTGCTCGACCGCGAATCGGTGCTCCAGCGCTCGATCCGCCGCCGCAACCCCTACGTCGATCCGTTATCGCTGATCGAGATCGAGTTGCTCAACCGCCTGCGCGCGAACCCGGCCGACGAGGATGTCGTCAACACGCTGCACCTGGCGGTCAACGGCATCGCCGGCGGCCTCCGCAACACGGGATAGAGATACGTAATGACGTAGGTCTGCCGGCCTTGCGCGCCCCACGCACATTGCAGATTTTCGTAGGGGCGGTACCGCCATCATCAGGTCCAACAAATGCATAGTACGTGGTTGAAAGCGCGCCGTTCCTGGGTTCGCGGGCGCT
>JACCYX010000468.1 GCA_013696265.1 Chloroflexia bacterium | reverse complement strand
GCGCGCTGGGCGCGCGGGTTGTGCGCGAAGACCTCGAGGTTGACCTGGCGGAGCGAGAGCCGCAGGAACGCTTCGGCCATGACCAGATCGGTCGCCTCGGTGCCGTAGCCCTGTCCCCATTTCTCCTTGTCCCCGATCACCAGCCGGAAGAGAGACGTTGCCAGGTTCTCATCGATGTCGACAAGCGCGGTCGACCCGATGAGCCGGTCGCTCCCATGCTCGAAAATGGCCCAGCAGGTTCCCCGGGCGGTGGCCGGCAGGATAATCGAATCGAAGTAGCGCCGGGCCTGGCTCGAGGTGAGGGGTGCCAGGTCGTGGCGGAGCATTTCGGCGATCACGGCGTCCTGGTACCAGCCGACGAAGATGTCCCGATCTTCCGGGACATGGCGGCGGAGGTCCACGCGGGCGCCCGCGCGAACCAGGACGCCGATCGTCGATCTGGCCGAGTTGTGATCGCCGGGCGATTCAGGAGTCATGGGGTTTCCATCGAAACAGGAGACCGATAGCGTCATGATCGAACTGTACGCCACCTACCCGACGCAAGGTGTGGATGGTGACGTCGATCTTGCGGCGGCGATCGACAAAGCCGGACCAGTTCTCACTGGTCCGGCTTTGGTCCGTGGTTGATGTTGGAAGCGACGATTCCTAGTAGGAGTCGTAGCGCGGCGCCGCCCGGCGGCTGGAGAAGCATTCCCGGCAATAGACCGGTTTGCCGGGGCTCGGGTTGAAGGGAACCTCGGTTTGCTGGCCACATTCGGAACACGTCGCGGGATAGAGCTGGCGTGGTGACGAGCTAAAGCCGCTCTCCCCGCCATAGCCACCGCCACCGCCCGAGGAGTACCCACCGCTGGCGTAGCCGCCGCCATTGGAATATCCGCCGGTGCTGGCTCCGCCGTTTCGCTGGGCCTTGCGTGCCGAACGGCAGTTCGGGCAACGCTGGGGTTCGGAAAAACCACGCTGCTGATAAAACTCCTGCTCACCCAGGGTGAACACGAATTCCTGGCCGCAATCGCGGCAGGTCAGCGATCGATCACTCATCCGCCTGAACCTCTCTGGCCGCGACATCGTCGCGACACACTGGAGCGAAAACAGAAACGCCTCACCACCCGGTTCCTGGAGATCAGGCACGACGATGCGCAACCAATCGCCACGCTCGGGCTTTCCCTCTGAAAACGACCTGGTTGCCCGATTATAGCACGCACATTCGTCGATCAAGAGGGAAATTCGACCCTCTCTTCGCGCGTGTTGCCGACCGGATTCCGCACCTGGGCCGGAGCGGACCAGACGGGACACGCCGGATGACAAGCGGCACGGCTATGCTACGATCCCACGCAGGTAACGGGCACCCCAAGCATACAGGTTTCGGGGCCCGACGGTCGATTCAGAAGGAGCATCACTGTCGATGGATGTCCACGAGTATCAGGCGGCGGAAATCCTGGGCCGCTACGGTGTGCCGGTCAATCCCGGACGCGTCGCCGAATCGCCGGAGGAGGCCCGGGCCGCCGCCGCGGAATTCGGAGGCACGGTCGCGGTCAAGGCCCAGGTCCATACCGGTGGCCGGGGCAAGGCCGGCGGCATCAAGCTGGCCCACACTCCCGACGAGGCCAGGGACGCGGCTGGGGCCATCCTCGGCATGGACATCAGCGGGCACACGGTCAACAAGGTGCTGGTGGTGAAGGGGGCGAAGATCGCCCACGAGTTCTACCTCGGCGTCGTCCTCGACCGGCCCAACCGCCAGGTGCTGGTGATGGCCAGTGCCGAGGGCGGCGTCGACATCGAGGAGGTTGCCCGCGAGCGGCCGGAAAAAATCGTCCGGCGCCTGGGCGATCCCGCCCTCGGGTTTCAACCCTACCAGGCGCGGGAAATAGCTTTTGCCCTCGGCTTGCCGGCCGGCAAGGTCAACGGCTTCGCCGCGATCGCCCAACAACTCTACGACGCCTACATTGAGGAAGACGCCACGCTCGTGGAGGTCAACCCGTTGATCCTGACCGACGAGGGGGACTGGATCGCGCTCGATTCCAAGATGAGCTTCGACGACAACGCGCTCGACCGGCATCCTGAGACCGAAGCGATGCGCGACCTGGCCGAGGAGAACCTCACCGAACTGGACGCCCGCCAGAGCGGCATCTCGTTCGTCAAGCTCGATGGCGACATCGGCTGCATCGTCAACGGCGCCGGGCTGGCGATGGCGACCATGGACGCGGTCAAGCTGCACGGCGGCGAACCGGCCAACTTCCTCGACGTCGGCGGCGGCGCCAGCGCCTCGCAAGTGGCCAAGGCGTTCAGCCTGGTCACGGCCGATCCCCACGTCCGTGCGATCCTGATCAATATTTTTGGGGGCATCACGCGCGGCGACGTCGTCGCGGAAGGAATTCGAGATGCACTGGGCGAAGTCCAGGTATCGGTGCCGATCGTCGTCCGCCTCTCGGGCACCAATGCCGAGGAAGGCAAGCGGATCCTCGCCGATGCGGGCCTCACCGCCGTGGATACGATGGAAGCCGCCGCCGCCGAAGTCGTCGCGGCCGCCCACGGCAAGGCCGCCTAGCGGTGTGCCACAACGGCCGACGTAGGGCCGCGGCAGCGAAGCGATGCTTGCTCCGCCCATACTCTCGCCTCAGAGCACAAGGAGTTCAAGACAGTGAGCATTCTCGTTGGCAATGACACACGCCTGCTCGTACAGGGCATTACCGGTCGTGAAGGGTCCTTTCACACGACGCAGATGGTCGAATACGGCACCAACGTCGTGGCCGGGGTTACGCCCGGTAAAAAGGGCGAGCGGGTCGCGGGCGTGCCGGTCTTCGACACGGTGGAAGACGCCGTGGCCGAAACGGGTGCCAACACGTCGATCATCTACGTTCCAGCCCGGTTCGCGCCGGACGCCATCTACGAGGCCGTCGACTCCGGGATCGGTCTCGTGATCTGCATCACCGAAGGGGTGCCGGTCAACGACATGGTGCCGGTCTACGCCTACGTCAAGGCACATGGCGCCCGGCTCATCGGCCCGAATTGCCCTGGCCTGATCACTCCCGGCGAGGCCAAGGTTGGCATCATGCCGGGCTTCATCCACGAGCCGGGCAAAGTTGGGCTCGTCTCGCGCTCGGGCACCCTGACCTACGAGGTCGTGGACGCCTTGACCAAGGCGGGTCTCGGGCAATCGTCAGCCGTGGGCATCGGCGGCGACCCGGTGATCGGCACCTCGTTCGTCGATGTGCTGCGCCTGTTCCAGGACGATCCTGACACCGAGGCGATCGTCATGATCGGCGAGATCGGCGGCAGCGACGAAGAGGACGCCGCGGCCTTCATCAAGGAGCATGTCACCAAACCAGTGGCGAGTTTCATCGCCGGGCAAACGGCGCCGCCGGGCAAGCGCATGGGGCACGCCGGGGCCATCATCTCAGGTGGTTCGGGCACGGCGGCGGACAAGGTCAAGGCGCTCGAAGCGGCGGGCGTCCGGGTTGCTCAATCGCCGTCCGATGTCCCTCGTCTCCTCAAGGAAGCGATCGCCGCCGCCTGAGATTGGGGTTTGAGAAGCACTGGCGGACCCATTTCTCTTAGGGGCGGTACCGCTATCGACCATCAACAGGGTCTGACCAACCGCGATACTGGTCGATGGTGTGTCCGCCCTGTTGACTGGACGCGGTTTGTGAGAAACCTCGACGGCAAGGATGGCCCATGACCGACCTGGTACTTGCCGACGGCTCTATCGAAGTCGTCCGGGGCGACATCACCCGCGAACGCGTCGATGCGATCATCAACGCCGCGAACTCATCGCTGCTTGGCGGCGGCGGGGTTGACGGGGCGATCCACCGGGTGGCGGGCCCGGAACTGCTGGACGCCTGTCGCCCAATCGGCGGCTGCCCGCCTGGTGAGGCGAGGATCACACCGGGCTTTCGCTTGCCGGCCCGATTCGTGATCCACACGGTGGGACCGATCTGGCGGGGCGGCACGGAGGGTGAGGATGAGATCCTGGCCGACTGCTACCGCAACTGCGCCCACCTCGCGCGTTCCCGAAATCTCGAGAGCCTTGCCTTCCCTTCGATCAGTACGGGAGTCTATGGCTTCCCGGTCGCGCGTGCTTCGCGAATCGCGGTGCGCGAACTTCGCGCCGCCGTTGAACGCGACCAGAACCTGGTGACGGTCCGCGTGGTCTGTTTCGGCGACGACACGTTTCACGCCTACGAACGGG
>JACCYX010000442.1 GCA_013696265.1 Chloroflexia bacterium | reverse complement strand
CAGCGCCTGGTCGGGCGGTGGCTGGAGGATGGCGGCTTGCGGCTCGACTGCCCGTCGTGCGCCCTGCTCGGCGGGCGGCGCTCCTGCCACACCAATGTCGACGGCACGTTCACAGCCGGTCTACGCTCGTTCGGCGCCGCCACCCGGCGCATCGCCGAAGCGATACACCAGGATTCACGACATGGGCATGCCAACCATGGCACGTGTCCCGATTGCGGCTACCCGACGAGGGCGATCCGCGAGGAAACGGCGTTTTCAGGCTGTCCCGAGTACTGGTTCCGCTGCGACCAGTGCGAGAACGTCCAGTTCCGATCCTCGGTCGGGGCGACCGGCAGCCATCCCGCCTTTCGCGCCTGGCTCAAGCGGGAACGCCGGGCCGCGCTCGACCCCTCGCTGCCGGTCATCGAACGCGACGGCCGCGAGGCGATCCAGCAGCGCTGGACGAGCCTGACCGGCATGGGAACCTACGAGGCGGTGCGTGACCGGGAGACGTTGCGGTACGCATTGATCGCCATCGACGGCCGATCGATCCCGATCGACGAGCAGTCCTCCGCATGACCCAGGATCAGGGCTCAACGAACCCATCCCCTTCAGCCAGGGCGTCGCCGACGTTCGGGGCGACATCGCGGGGCTTGTCCGGCCAAATCGGTGACCTGATCTGGCTGTCGCGAAAAGTCGTCGCGACCGATTCCCGCTCGGTGCGGCTCTGGGCCGCGATGACCCTCGCGATCGGGCTGCTCACCCCGGTCCAGCTTTGGGCAACCAAGGGCGTCGCCGACAACCTCCAGGAACGGCTCGACGGCGGGCCAGGCGCGGCAATGTGGCCGTTCGCCGCGCTCTGGCTGGCCGTACTCGGGTTCACCCTCCTGGCCGGACAAGTCGAGGGCGTCTTCGCGGCGACGGCCCGCGAGCGGGGCGGGGCGGCGATCGCGGCCGAGGCGCTCGACCACGCGACCCGGATCGACCTGGCCTCGTTCGAACACCAGGGCTTCTACGACCAGGTCGCGCTCGTCCTCACCAGCGCCGAAGAGAAGGCGAGCGATGTCGTGACCCAGTTCATAAGTTTCGGCTGGGCCATCCCAAGGGCTGCCGCCTACCTCGCCGTGCTGCTCGTCTTCGACTGGCGGCTGGCGCTGATCGCCACGATTCCCACGCTGCCGGCGGTCTGGGGCTGGTTCTTCTCCGGCGCGCTGTATTGGCATGCGTTCGAGGAGCAAACGCGGGAACGACGGCTGGCCGCCTACTACGCCGGGCTCCTGAGCGACCGCCAGGCGGCCAAGGAGGTCCGCCTTTTCGGCCTGGCCCCAACCCTGATCGCGCGGTGGGAGGCATCGTACTGGACGACCGCCCGTGAATTGCGAACCAGGGGACTTCGGATCGGCCTGAAGCAGCGCGGGCTCAGCCTGCTTTCGTTGAGTTTCGTCGTGCTCGGGCTGGCCTGGTACGTCTCGATTGGCCCGGCAGAGGCGAGCGCCGGCACGGTGGTCGTCGTGATCTCCTCGTTTTTAGCCTTCTACCACAGCATCTACTTCCTTGGTCAGCCAATCCAGATCCTCGGCCAGTCTTCGGGATTCGCGAGCAACCTCCGGGGTTTCCTGAATTGGCCCGCCGACGGCGCCGGGCTGACCGCTCGGATCGCTCCGGTGTCCGGGGCGGGCGAGCTACGCCTCGAAGCGGTCTCCTTCACCTATCCGGGCGGCACGGAACCGACGCTTTCGGACATCTCGTTGACGATCCCGGCCAGAGAAACGATTGCCCTGGTTGGCGAGAACGGTGCGGGAAAGAGTACTCTCGTCAAGTTGATGCTCGGCCTCTACGCGCCGGATTCGGGCCGGGTGCTGCTCGACGGCGTCGACCTCGCGACGGTCGATCCGGTGGAGGTGCGGAAACGCCTCTCCGGCGTCTTCCAGCACTTCACGCGCTATCCCCTCTCCGCCCGCGACAATGTCACCCTCGGCGACTGCGGTAAGGACGGCCAGGCCGAAGCTGCGCTCGACGCCGCGGGCCTGACCCGGCTGGTCGACCGCCTGCCCGATGGGCTGGACACGATCCTCTCGCCCGACCTTGGCGGCACGGACCTCTCCGGGGGCCAGTGGCAGCGCCTCGCGATCGCCCGCGCCGGGATTCGCGAGGCCAGCCTGCTCGCACTCGACGAACCGACCGCCGCGCTCGATCCCCTGGCCGAAGTGGCGATCTTCAAGCGCTTCTCGGACCTGGCACGTGACCGCACGACCGTCCTCGTCTCGCACCGGCTCGGCATCGCCCGCCTCGCGGACCGGATCGTGGTGCTCGAACGCGGAAGGATCGTGGAACAGGGCACCCACGACGCGTTGATCGCGCGGCCGGATTCCGAGTACACCGCGATGTGGGACGCCCAGGCGAGATGGTACCGATGACCAGCTTGTTACAACATGTTTGTCATGTGTGCCGACTTCCCCGCGACCGTCACCCTGAGCGGAGCGAAGGGTCCCCGCGCGCAGCGCCAGCGATAGCGCTCGACGGCGTAGCCGGCGCCTGGGTATGCGGAACACCGGTCCGCCTTCGGCGGATGCGCTTCGCGCGGGGATGCTTCGCTGGCGCTCAGCATGACGGCGAATGAGGATGCGCGTATGGGACACGACACCGTCGACAGTCCACTCGACATGACCGCGTCAGATAGCGACCGCTCGCGCTGGCGGGATACGCTCCGTCTCGTCTGGCAGCTGGCGCGGGAGCGCCCCTGGCCCCTGGTTATCCTCATCACGTTCGTCATCGTCGGCAGCTCCCGGGTCGGCGTCTACGTCGCGGCCGAAGGGGCCTTCGTCGATGCCCTGTTCACGGCCGACGGCCGGCTGGCTTTGACCTGGGCGCTGATCTGGATCGCGACCAACGCGCTGGAAGAACTGTACTGGGTGGTCAAGCCGTGGCTCTTCGCCATCGTCAAGGACCACGCCGTCCACCGCTTCCAGAAACAGGTGATGCAACGCGCCGGAAACGTACCGCTCGTCGCCTTCGAGGAAGGCCCGTTCTACGCCCGATTGCAGCGCGCCAGCGACGACATCGGCGGCAAGCTCTCGAACCTGCTGCTCTCGCTGGTCGACACCCTGCAGGTCTTCGTGATGAGCGCCTCGGTGGCGCTCACGCTCTGGATCGTCTCGCCGTGGCTGACGCCGGTCCTGATCCTCGCCGCGGTCCCGGCGATCGTGCTGGAAACTCGGGTCGCGAGCGCCGTCCAGGAGGCACTGCAACGCCACGCCCTGGGCAGCCACCTGCTGGAGAGGATCGAAGCGATCGTCCGCGACCGCAACACGGGGGCCGAGCTGCGGCTCTTCGGCAACGGCCCTGACCTCCTCACCCGCTGGCGCAAGACCCGCGCCGCCCGAGCCGACGACGTGCTCGACGCCGAATGGCGGCGGGCGAAAGCCGGCCTCGGGAGCGAGGCGATCAGGAGTTTTGCGTTCGCGGTCTGCGTCGCGGTCGCGCTCTGGACGATCACCGGTCAGAACCTCTCGATCGGCACCTGGGTCGTCGTCACTACCGGTATGGACTGGCTCTCGGGCATCCTCAGGATGTTTGCCCAGGTTTCGCGCTCGACGCGCGAGCAGGTGGCCTACGCCGGCGACCTCTTCACCTTCGAGGAGCAGGCCGACGCCTTCATCGCCGCCGAACGGCGCACGCGCGGAACCGTCTCCGCCGCGTCCGGCGACGTCCCGGCGAACGTCGTCGGCAATCTGGACGCGCCCGGTATCGAGATCCGCAACGTCTCGTTCGCCTACCCAGGCGGTTCCGGTCCGGTGATCCGTGATCTCTCGGTGTCCATCGTGCCAGGGGAAACGGTCGCGATCGTCGGTGAGAACGGCGCCGGCAAGAGCACCCTGGTGCGCCTCGTCACCGGGCTCTACCTGCCCGACGAGGGCTCGATCTGGATCGGCGGCATCGATACGCGCGACGAGGGGGCCGCCGCCATCCTGGGCCGGGTCGGCGCGGTCTTCCAGGATTACGTCTCCTACCAGCTCCCGCTCCGGGACAACATCGGGTTCGGCGATCCGTCACGCGACGCGGACGACGCCGCGCTTGACCGCGCCGCCCGCCAGGCTGGCGTGGACGACCTGATCCATTCGCTGCCCGAAGGGGCCGGCACCTGGCTGGGCCGGCAGTTCGGCGAGCGCGACCTCAGCGGCGGTCAATGGCAGCGGCTTGCCCTGGCCCGCGCCTTCTACCGCGACGCCGGGCTGCTGATCCTCGACGAGCCGACCGCCGCGCTCGACCCGAAAGCCGAACAGGCGCTTTTCGAGCGCTACGCCGCCCTGGTCGAGGACCGGACCGCGATCATGATTTCGCACCGGCTGGCCTCGGCCCGCTTCGCCGACCGCATCCTCGTGTTGGGGGATGGCCGCCTGTTGGAAGCGGGCACGCACGACGGGCTCATGGCGCGCAACGGCGACTACGCCGCGATGTTCGCCGCCCAGGCCGAGTGGTACCGGTGATGTGGTTCCCCCGCGGCCGGGCGTTAGCGGCGAACGGACGCCTCGGCCAACGAGCCGGGATTCCGGCTCCGGTCTTCCAGCAGTTGGCGATGCAGGTCCTGGACTCGCGCCTGGGTGGCCCGTACGCGGGCCAACAGCCGTCGTTCGGCGGCGACTCCGCCATCGAGACCATGGGCCTCCCGTGCGGTGGGCGGTTCAGTGGCCACGGGCAGGAGGCCGCTGGGTCCATCCTGGAACTCTTGAGCGGCGCCATCCCAGCCAGCGCGGGCAAGCAATTCGCCCATGGTGAGGTCGAGTGCC
The DNA here is from genome assembly GCA_013696265.1 of Chloroflexia bacterium. Classification (GTDB taxonomy): domain Bacteria; phylum Chloroflexota; class Chloroflexia; order Thermomicrobiales; family UBA6265; genus JACCYX01. The sequence goes on along the minus strand of JACCYX010000442.1, from coordinate 109 downwards.
GCCGCAATGTGGGCCAGCCGCGAATGACGGGGAAGCGTCACCTGATCCCGCTCCAGGCGGGAAACATCCGACTGGCGCATGGCGAGGCCAAGCCTGCTGACCCGCGTCG
>JACCYX010000427.1 GCA_013696265.1 Chloroflexia bacterium | reverse complement strand
CAACCGGCGCGGCTCGCCGCCAGTGGCCGGAATCGTCCAGACATCGGATGTCAGCGACATTTCCCAACTCGGCTCGCGGTTGGCGGTGAAGGCGATCTCCTTGCCGTTGGGGGACCAGGCCGGGTTCTCGAGCTCGAACTCGCCACTGGTCAGTTGGATCGGCCCGGCATTCTCATCGAGGGCATCGATGGTGCAGACGTGGGTGAGTTTGCCGTCGAGGAAGCCCTTGCCGTCGAACTTGTAGCGGGCCGAGGTGATGACCTTGACGTCGTGATCGGGGTCGTAGCCCTCGGGATCGACGGTGCTGGTGAAGACCAGGCGGCGGCTGTCCGGCGCCCACGAAGGATTCGCGGCCCCGTTCTTCAGGTCGGTGACCTGGCGGGCTTCGCCGCCGCGGGTCGGCAGGAGCCAGATTTGCGGCTTCTCGGACTCCCGTTTGGAGGTGAAGGCCAGCCATTCACCGTCCGGTGACCAGCGCGGCGAACCGTCGTTCCACCGGCCCGAGGTCAGTTGCACGCCGCTGGAGCCATCGAGCGGGAAGAGCCAGAGCGCGGCCCGGTACTCGTTCGCGTCGCGGTCGATGTGCTGCACGGCGACGGCGACGCGCGAGCCGTCCGGGCTCACCCGCGGATCGCCGGTCAGCTTCATTTCGAAGATGTCGTCGATCACCAAGGGACGGCTGGCGCGAGCTTGCGCCGCCGGAGCGTTCGAGGCCGAGCCGGCAACGCTCCAATCGGGCGCCAGGGCATCCTGAAGTTTCTTGAGCGACTTGCCGCCTGTTTTCGATTTGGACGGTTTGGAGAGAAGTTTTGGCATGGTTCCCTTTTTTCCTGTTCCTTGATTGGGTCGCCACGGGAGGCCACACGGGGCCTCTCCTGCCGAATTACGTAGGGGCGATCCTCCGTGATCGCCCGAAGCATCGCGGTTGGGCGGTCCGGGTCAACACGGAGGTTGACCCCTACGGAAGCACGTCGGAATATGTCCGCCCAGCCTACCCCGCAAACGGCGCGGCGAGCATCATCGCCCGCACGGTTTCCCCGGCGGCGTACGGCGTTTCGCGCGGCGGAATGACGAGCAGCGCGTTGGTGCCCACGAACGACGCCAGCCGCGACGACTGCTGCCTGCCCGAGTTGCGGGCGACGAGGCGGCCTTCGCCATCGACCGAAACCATCCCGCGCTGGTACTCGATCCGGTCCGACGCCTGGACATCGTGTTCGAGGATCACCGGCGGGCGGGGTCGGTCGATGTCGCTGGCGCCCATCATTTGCCGCAGCGTGGGCCGGATGAAGACCTCGAACGTGACCAGCGACGAGACAGGGTTGCCTGGCAACCCGAAGATAAGCGCGTTCCCGCACGTCGCGAAGTTGAGCGGCTTGCCGGGCTTGAGATAGAGGCGGCGGAAATGCACGTTTATGTCGGGGGCGTCGAAGAGGATCGCCTTGACCAGGTCGAGGTCGCCCATCGAGACGCCGCCGGAGGTGATCACCACGTCGTCGACCGCCATACGCTTCCGGAGAAACGCTTCCAGTTCGTCCCGCTTGTCCGGCGCCTGGCCAGCGTAGGTGATTTCGCAACCCTCGGCCTGGAGGGCGGCACGGAGGCTGAACCGGTTGGAGTCGCGGATTTGGCCGGGTCCGAGCGGTTCGCCCGGCTCGACGAGCTCGTCGCCGGTCGAAAGCACGCTGACCCGCGGCCGGCGGCTGACCGTGACTGGGTTGACCCCCAGGTTCGCCGCCAGCCCGATCTCGGCAGGGCCCAGGATCGTCCCCGCCGGCAGGACCAGATCGCCCTTCCGGACATCCGACCCGATCGGCCGGATGTTCGCGCCCGGCTGGACATCTTCCTGGTGGATGACCACGTGGTCTTCGGCGAGTTCGGTGGCCTCCACGGGCACGACGGCGTTCGCGCCGCGCGGAACCGGGGCGCCAGTCATAATCCGCACCGTGTAACCGTCGGTCACTTCGGCGTCGATGACGTGGCCGGCATTCTGCTCGCCGATCACCTCGCGCCAGGGCGAACTGTCGTCGGCGAAGACCGCGTAGCCGTCCATGGTGGAAGCGGCAAACGGCGGGTGGTCTTCCGGCGCCACCAGGTCGGCGGCCAGCACCCGCCAGGCGGCCTCGTCGAGCCGGACCGTTTCGGGCGGCAGTTTTCGGATCGTGCGGTCGATAATGGCCCGCGCCTCGTCCGGTGGGCGCATCCGGTCGAGTTCCCGAATGGCGTCGGCATCAGGTGCATTGCTTAGGGTGTCGCTCACGTTTGCCTCATGGTATTGGGAAGTAACGGGTTGTTCCATGTCCGGGCGTCATCCTACCATGATGCTTGTACAGCCCTGAACTGACGTATTGTCTGGTAAGG
>JACCYX010000399.1 GCA_013696265.1 Chloroflexia bacterium | reverse complement strand
CGTTTCCGTTGCCCGCACCCACGAACCCGATACCTGGCAGCAGGCCGTCATCGCGTCGCCGGAGCGGTCGATCCGCGTCCTCGCGCCAGCCGGGTCGGGCAAGACCGAAACCCTCGCCCGGCGGGTCGGCGCGCGAATCGCGGCCGGCGTGCCGCCGCGCCGGATCCTGATCCTCACCTTCGACAACCAGGCGAAGGGCGCCTTCCAGCGAACGTTGCAACGGCTCGGCGTCGATGGACCAGTCGAGATCCGGACCCTCAACGCCTTCGGCCTGCGCATCCTGACCCAGGAGTTCCCGAACGAGCGGTCTCGCGCGGGTGCGGTCTTCTATGGCCCGGAACAACCGCTTCTCGCCACGCTGGTCGAGGAGAGCGACGGCGCCAGGCTGGTCGAATTGTTCGGCACCCTGAAAAGCCACCTCTTCGACCCGCGGGACTTCTCCGCCAAGGCCCTGGAAACGTGGGTGCTCCGCGCCTATCCCCAGCTCGTGCCGGAAAAGTTCCTCGCCTCGTATCCGCAGGCGAAGCACGCCAAACCATTCAGCCAGCAACTACGGCGCGAGTTCGTGCGTTACGAGGAGTTCCTGGACAACCGGCGGATGATCGACTTCGACGACCAGAAGCTGCGCTCGTACGTCCTGCTCGAAGCCAATCCCCGCGTTGCGGACGCGGTTCGGAGCCGGTATTCGGAAGTCATCGTCGACGAGTTCCAGGACATCAACCCGCTCGACCAGCGCCTGATCGAGATCGTCTCGCGAGACGCCACCCTCGTCATCACCGGCGACGACGACCAGGCGATCTACGGCTTCCGTTGGGCCTCGGCCCAGCACCTGATCCGGCCCGATGCCGCGTTCGGCCGCGCCTTCACCTCGTATGAGTTGCGCACGAATTACCGCTGCCCGCAGACGATCCTGGAGCGGTCCCGCCAGCTGATCGGGCACAACGCCGACCGGGTGCCCAAGAATCCCGTCTCCGGCGTGACCAGCCCCGGTTCGATCTCGGTTATCGGGCACGACAGCCGGCTCGCCGAAGCCGGCGAGATCGCGCGGACGATCGCCGAGGCGGTAGCCGCCGACCCGGAGTTGAGCTACGGCGACATCGGCGTCCTGACCCGGCGCAATGCCCACCTCGATGAGGTTCAGGTTCACCTGATCGCCCGCGGCATCCCGTTCGCGATCCGCGCCGATCGTGACCTGGTGGGCGACTGGAACGCCGTGCTGGGGCTGCTTGATCTCTCGACCATGCTCCGGAGCCGGACCGGCCTCACCGCCACCGATTACCGGCCGGCGATCGCCAGCTTCAAATGGTTCCCCCGCGCCATCAAGCAGGATCGCCTGGACGACTTCGCCGGTCTCGATTTGGCCGAAGTCATGCTCTCGCTGAGGCACGGCAATATCCCGACCAGGTCAGTGCACCAGTTCGAGAACGCGCTCAATCATCTGCGCCAGGCGCGGACCGTCGCGGCCGAATTGGAGGCCATCGAATCCCGCTTCCTCGGCTACGGCGCCCAGCCGAAGGGCCAATCCGCCTCGAAGGCGGAAGAAACGGGAACTGACGACAGTTCGCTCGCGCTGCTCCGCAAAATCCTGGCGGGGCGGGAATCGACGCGCGACGGGGCGATCGAACGCCTCCGCGAGTTCATCGCCAGGGCGGGCGAAGTGAAAGGCCAGGCTGGCGCTCGCGTCGATCTCTCGACCTACCACAGCGCCAAGGGCCGGCAGTGGAAGCTGGTCTTCCTGCCGTGGGTCTCGGGCCTGAGCGCGCCCGACCCGCTGACCCGCAAGGAATTCGGTGAGCTGGAATCGGAACGGCGGCTCTTCTACGTGGCGATGACCCGCGCGGCCGACCGCCTGATCGTCGGCCACCCATCCGCCCGGAGCAAGGAGTGGACGAGCCCCTTCATCTATGAAGCCGGTCTCCTGGCGAGGCCCAAAGCATCGCCTGCCCGGCCAAGGCAGGCCGCGCTGGCGGCCACATCCCGGAGCGCCGGGGCAAGGCCGTCAAAGCAACCGGCACGCCCGAGGACCGCCCGCGTCCCCCGAAAGGCATGACCGCCTGGTTTTTGTCATTGCGAGGCACAAGGAACCATGTGGCCGCTCGTTAATGCGCCCACCACAAACTGTCATGTCTCGCAAGCTCGACATGACGGTCGTTGGGCTCAACGTCCGGGCAGTCCATGACTCGCAACGGCACGTACACTTAAGCAGGTGACATTCGCGTCACCGCAGCGACAGGAGAAACGTTCACCATGCAATGCCCGATCGACCAAACGGAACTCGTGATGACCGACCGCCAGGGCGTCGAAATCGACTACTGTCCCAAGTGCCGGGGCGTCTGGCTCGATCGCGGGGAACTCGACAAGATCATCGAGCGGTCCGCGGAACTGACGTCATCCCGCGCGACCGCCCAGCCAACCCGCGTGGCCACCGCCCCGGTTCAGGGCAACGCCTACGACCGGGATCGTGACACCTACCGGGACCGCGATGACGATGACGACGAGTACACCATCGACAAGAATGGCCGCCGCAAGAAGAAGCGCGGCTCGTTCCTCGACGACCTCTTCGACTTCTAACCGCCGATCGCCGGGGAAATTGTAGGGGAACCCCCTGTGGATTCCCGCCCCGGCCATGCGGCTTCACATCGCCATCGGAGACGCCGTGTCAGAGCAGCAAGTCACGCTGGAACTCGAACCATTCGGCGAATTCGCGGGCACGCCCGTCGAACGCTTCATGCTGACGAACGCCGCCGGGATGAAGGTCGCGATCCTCTCCTTCGGGGCCGTGATCCAGGAGATCCACGTACCCGGACGTGACGGCGGACTCGCGAACGTCGTGCTCGGCTTCGCCGACCTCGGCGGCTACGTCTCGAAGAACCCCCATTTTGGGTCCGTCCTCGGGCGGCTCGCGAATCGCCTGCGCGGAGCCTCGTTCGAGCTCGACGGCGCCACCCACCACGTCACCGCCAACAAGGCGCCACACAGTGCCCACGGCGGAGCCAGGCCATTCGACCGCTACGTCTGGTCGCCGAAAGTTGTCGATCTCGACGGCGCGCCGGGCGTGCGGCTCACCCACGTCAGCCCGGACGGCGACGAAGGCTACCCCGGCGCGCTGACCGCCTCGGTGACGTATTCGCTGACGGCCGGCAGCGCGCTTCGCCTCGACTACCACGCGACAACTGACAAGCCCACGGTGGTCAACCTCACCAACCACTCCTACTTCAACCTTGCGGGAGAAGGAAGCGGCACGGTCGAGGACCACATCCTGCAACTCGATTGCAACCAATTCACGATGACCGATGACGACCAGATCCCGACCGGGCAGCTTGGTGTGGTCGAAAGCACCGGGCTCGACTTCCGGACCGCTCGGCGCATCGGCGATGCCCTGCGCGACGCCAGCGACCCGGAAATCCGGACGGCGCGGGGGGTTGACCACAACTTCGTCGTCAACCGGCCCACGCCGCACGACACCTCGCTCGCCCGCGCCGCCTGGCTGCTGGACCCGGCCTCGGGCCGGATCATGGAGACGTGGACGACCGAGCCCGGCGTGCAGGTCTACACCGGCAACTCGCTCGACGGCTCGCTG
>JACCYX010000343.1 GCA_013696265.1 Chloroflexia bacterium | reverse complement strand
GACCGACACCGCCCTCCAGACCGCAGTTGCAACGGCCCCGACCGCCCGCGCCTCCCGGCTCCGCGAATCTCCGCAGAAATTACCTCGACGTGCTTAGACCGATCTGACCACCCGGCTGGACTGGCCCGGCGTGACCCAGGTCGTCCGGATCGAACGGACCTGGCGCGTGCATGGTCAGCCGAAACGAGCCTTGCATTATGGGATCAACAGCCTGGACACAATGACCGGCCCGCCGGACCGCCTGCTGGTGCTCAAGCGCGGGCACTGGGCGATCGAGAACCGCTTGCACTGGCGCAAGGACGTTACCTTCGGCGAAGATGCCAGCCTGATCCACGCAGGACAGGTCCTGACGGTGATGGCCCTGTTACGGGATGCGGCGATCACCCTGCTGCATCGCCATGGGGTGCGGGAGGTCGCTGCCCGGCTCCGCGCCCACAGCCAGTAGCCCGAGGACGCCATCGCCTTGGTCATCACTGACGCATAAGCCCTGACCACAGGTGTATCGCGCAGCTCTCCCCCTGGCTAAGTCACGGCAGCATTGACACCCCGCGGCCAGCTTTCATGGACCGTTGCAGGTGGCGATGGTGGATATCGTGGGGCCCTTTTTATCCTGTTTTGGACGAAGCCGAATGCGGACATCATAGTCGCCAACAGGTAGATTAGATGGTGTACGAGCTCGACGACACGCAGTCGTAGGGTCATACCGGATAACGCATAGGCAGACTGGCTTCCCTCTCAGGGCAACCTCGCCGCCAGACGTCGGAGATCGGTTGCTCCGATCAGCTCACTAGTGGATGAGACTACGACATGCCGAAATTCTATCAAGGCTCCAAAGGCAACTATTACACCAAGCTCAAAACCAACAACCATATATCTACGCTCCAGATTCACCACGCCGGCGCTAGGTGGCTGATCAAATCCGGTTTCGCCCTGGGTGATGAGCTTGGAGCGGCATTTCGAGATCTCCAAGAACATGGTTGGTTGTCTACCCGAGGCGAGTTTGAAGGCGGCAGCCTCGTTGCACCTACACCAGGGTATATTCCAAATGAAGCACTCACGCCGTTTGCGATTGAATCATCCGTCGATCCGGAAGAACCGCTGACCGTTCGACCTCATGAAACGGTAGCAGGCGCTCCCCTATTCCTTAAATCACCTAGCTCAGGCGTGTATTACACCATCCTCAGTATCGAGAATAGCAGTGACTACTATCTGGAAGTCCCGCTCCTGATCAAGCACTCGGGCGCAATGGAGCTGATCGAAATGGGCGCCGAAGTGGGAGCGGAGTTTGCGGAAGCCGGACTTAGAACCATTTTTGAGCACAGGTGGGGATATTTCGATGACGAGCGCTTGCCTGAATAGGGCTGACTTAAATTGAGCCGCTTGGCCCGAAGCTGTACCGGCGTGTCTAGCTGGGTATGCAGGATGAAGCCTACCCTGATGCATGTCGGCGGCCCACGTTTACGGTGGAGATCGCTTGCGTCGCTAGGCCGCTGGTGCTCGCCTTTAAAAGCACACCGCTGTCGATGATCTACCGCAGCGCCTTCGCCGGCTGGCACAGGCCGACGTAGGTCGTCTACAGTTCTATCGGGGCCAGCCGCACCACGTCCGGCTCTCGGAAATTGATCACGTAGCCCCGCCTCCGCGCCCTCGAAGCCTAACCCAACAGCCCGACGCGGGACTGGACCGAACGCGATGAGGCACATTTCGCCTGGTTGTCGAGCCCGTCCGTCGTCGTCATCGCCAACCTCTATGCGGAGCGGCTCGCCCAGCGTCACCAAGGGGTTGGCTGGCACGGCCTCACGCCCGCTCAACAGGCCGTCCGCATCCGGCGTGAACGGGCAGGGCTCGCCGCCCTGCTTCGGACCGAGGCCACGCTCCACGACGCCCTACGCGCGTGGTTGACCACCTCGGACTCGGACGGCCAGCCGGTCACGTACGCCGGCTTTTGGGTCCGCCTCGACGACGAACGGCGCATCCTGGCCATGCATCGTGACCAGGACAGTGAGCTCGGGCGGGAATGGCGGCGGCGGTATCCGAACTGGCGACCGGACTTCACGTCGGACGAATACGACGCCTGGGAATCCGAGCTCGGGGCGGCAGGAAGCGCCGCACCCGTGTACGCAAGGCGGGGATCACCCACCTGTCGTTAGCCGCGTAGCCTTACCGGATGGACCACTAAAGCAGCTGGCGATCAAGATCAGGCGCATCCAGAGCGGACTGGGTGCTTTGGTCGTCGGCTCGACTCATCGTCACTTGGCCCCAAAATTCAGGTCACCCATCCCGACGC
>JACCYX010000331.1 GCA_013696265.1 Chloroflexia bacterium | reverse complement strand
TCGCCGATGTCCAATCGCCCGACTACGAAATGCGGATCGCGATCCTGGGCCAGAAGGCGGACGACTTCGGGATCAGGATCCCGCCCGACGTGACCGAATACGTGGCCCACAAGGACCAGACCAACATCCGGGAACTCGAAGGCGCCCTGAACAAAATTCTCATGCTGGCCCAGCTCTACCAGAAGCCGCTCACCTTGCCCCTGGCGATCGAGGCGCTGACCGATTCCACAATCGGCATGCGGCGCTCGACCACCACCAGCCTGGAGGTCCTCGAAGCCGTCGCCGGTTACTACAAGATCGGCCAGAAAGACCTCACCGGGCGCAGCCGCAAGCGCGACGTGACGACCCCGCGCCAGGTGGCGATGTACATCCTCCGCGAGGAAACCGACGCCTCCCTGGTCGATATCGGGCGGGCGCTGGGCGGGCGCGACCACACGACCATCCTGCACGGCGTTGAAAAGGTCGAGCGCGACCTCGAACACGATGTCCAACTCCGGGCCCAGGTCATGGCGATCCGCGAGGCGATCCTCACCGAACCCCGCTGACCCCCTTCCCAACCTCGCGCATCTGGCTATGATGACGCCAACGCAACTGCGAACCGACTCGCAACGCCTGATGCACATTGATTTGGGGTGGCGTGAACCACCGATCTCGTAGGGGAGGGCTAACGGGCCCATAGAAGACACCTTGGCAATGAGGTCTTGGCCCGTGGGCGCCTGACCAGAGCGAAGCGTGGGACCCTACCGTGATGCCGCGTCTCCCCGGATCCGGGCCGGAATCCGGGGCTTGGTGGCCCGGTGACCAGGCGGGAGGGCGTACGCGGTCCAGATCCGGGCTGGCCAGCCGTCTTTTAAGGACCGCTAGCCCTTCCCTACAGGCACGAAGGGAGCGTCATCCTCATGCAACGTATCGCGTTTCGCTTGCGGGTCAAGCCGGACAAGCTGGACGAATACGTTCGGCTGCATCAGGAGGTCTGGTTCGAGCTGCTCGCCGACCTGCGGGCAGCGGGCTACCGTAACTACTCAATATTCGCCGATGGGGCCGAACTCTTCGGCTACTTCGAGTGCGATGATTTCGACGCCAGCCAGGCGGCGATGGCCCGGAGCGACGCCAACCATCGCTGGCAAGCCTTTATGGCGGACTATCTCGAAACGCCGGTTGATCCCGACGCGAATGAGTCGATGCGCGTGTTGAAGCCGGTGTTTCTCATGGAGTAGGAGATTGCCTTATGGTCGTTCAGGATCGTGTTGATATGGCGACAGCGCGCTACCAGGTGTCGGTCGAGGAGTACATGACCTTCCGGCGGCAAGGGTTCCTCGTCGTCCGGGGGCTGGTGGCACCCGATGAAGTCGACGAACTCAGGTCGCACACCGAAGACCTCATGCAGGGCCGGCTCCCCGAACAATCCGGCCGCAATCTCGACCTCGGCGACCACGCCAGCGGGGTCGCCACCCAGACCCTGGCCGCTCCCCCGGAGCATCTTTCGCCGGCCGAGAAAGCCGAGTACTTCCTACGCATCCACATGCTGCACCGGCAACTGGAACTGCACGAGCGGTACCTCCTCCACCCAGGCGTGCTTGACGTGTTGCAGGCGCTGATCGGCCCGGACGTCCTCGCGCTCCAGACCATGCTCTTCGTCAAGGGACCCGGCAAGCCCGGCCAGGGCTGGCACCAGGACACCTACTACATCCCCACCCATCCCGACACCCTCTGTGGCGCGTGGATCGCGATCGACGACTGCGACGAGCGGAATGGAGCGATGTGGTTCGCCACCGGCAGCCAGCACGAACCGGTCTATCCGCCGGAGAGCGGTTACGGCTTCGGCGACCACCAGCTCACCGGCGTCCAGGGCGTGAGTGGCGTCAGCAATCCGAACGACGAGGAGAATGACCTCACCCGGATTGCCGACCGCTACCCGCAACTGCTGGTTTCGGCGAAGGCTGGTGATGTCGTCTTCTTCGGCGGGCACGTCCTGCACCGGAGCAAGCAGAACTGGACCACCGACCGCTTCCGGCGATCATTCGTCGATCACTACTGCAACGCGCGCTCCTTCACGCAGTGGAACGACGGCGACGGGTCCGACCTGGACCAGGCGACGATGATGGCGAACCAGCGGCACATCCTGGCCCGCGGCGACACCCACTTGCCGTTTGCGAAACCGCGCTTCGGCACGCCGTGCGCGGCCCTCCTCGATCCCGAAGAACGGCGACGCGAGAGCGAGTACGCGGCGATGATGATGGGGGACATGGACACCGGCATGATGGGCACGACCGACGCTGACCCCACGCTAGTCGACGACGATTGACCGGCAGAATTGTCATTCCGAGCTTGCGAGGAATCTTCCGCCGCCGCGGCGCTGAACCGTTGTTGGCTGCGACCAAGAGATTCCTCGCAAGCTCGGAATGACAATAAACCGGCTGCGCCGGAAGCGCTATCGCTTCGCTGCGCACAGGGATTTCTCGCAAGCTCGACATGACAATCCGCCGCGAACGTCAACTCCTTGTTTCTGCTCGTTTGCACCGAAAGGACTCACATGCCCAGGCTCGGCGTCATCACCGACGAAATCAGCGAAGACTTCGACCACGCGCTCGCCGTCTGCCAGGAACTCGGCATCCGCGACATCGAATTGCGCAGCATCTGGGGCAAGAGCATCGTCGACCACGACGACGCGACCGTAAGCCGGATCGAACAGGCTGTGCACGCGGGCGGGTTCAGGGTCAACTGCATCGCCTCGCCGTTCCTGAAATGCCACCTCAACGACGAAAGCGCCGCAGCCGGCAACACCCATTCGGCATCCGAAAAGAGCAAGGAGGAGCATTGGGCCATCCTCGATCGCTCGCTGGAACTCGCGAACCAGTTCGACTCGCCGATCGTCCGCGTGTTCAGCTTCTGGCGCGTGGCGGACCCGGTTTCAGTTCGCGACGAGATCCTGGACATCCTGTCGGTAGCGACGGAACACGTTAGCGCCGCCGGCAAGCTGCTGGGGCTCGAAAACGAGTACGCCTGCAACGTCGCCACTGGCGAAGAGTCGCGCTGGATACTCGACCACATCTCGAATCACGCGCTCGGCCTGATCTGGGACCCCGGCAACGAAGCGGCCCTTGGCTCGAACCCGTTCCCCGGCGGCTACGAACACGTCAAGGACCGCATCCATCACGTTCACCTCAAGGATGCCGTTGCGATCGAACTGAACACCGGCTTCACCCGGATGGGCGACGGCGCCATCGACTACCTCGGTCAGTTCCGCGCGCTGGTCCGGGACCGGTACGAGGGCGTGCTCTCGCTGGAAACCCACTACAAGGTGGACGGGGATCCGGAACCCGCGACTCGCGCCTGCGCCGCCTCGACCCGCGACCTCGCGCGCAAGGCTGGCTTGGTGTTCGACGATCGAAGGCAGCCAGCATGACGGACCATCGTGACGTTTTTGAGGAAGTCGAACAGCAGGTCGGCGCCTGGGCCGAAACTCGGAGTGACGTGCATGGCGTCCTAGCGGTCGGTTCCCGGGCGAGGGCCGACCGGCCGGCCGATGCGTACTCGGACCTCGATCTCACGCTCTTCGCCGACGAGCCGGACCGCTTGATCGACACCGATGACTGGCTCCATGAGATCGGGCCAATGGTACTGTCGTTTGTCGAACAAACAGCAGTGGGCGGCTGGCGCGAACGCCGCGCAGTCTTCGAACCGATGCTCGATGTCGATTTCTCGGTCGTCCCGTCCGCCCTGCTCGATCTGGATTTCGCGGCGCCAAGTCCCGTCACCGATATGATTCGGCCCGTGATCGACCGCGGGTTCCGCGTCGTGTACGACCCTCGGGGCAAGCTGCAAACGCTCAACGATATGCCACCACGGCAATTTTCGGAATGGACACCGCCGGACGAGCCGGCGTTCACCAACCTCGTGGTCGATTTCTGGTACCACGCGATGTGGACCACCAAGAAGGCGCTTCGCGGAGAAATCCTCGTCGCCCGGCAATGTCTCGACGGGTCGATGAAGGACAAACTCCGGCACGTCATCGAGTGGCGGGCGCGTCTGGACCAACCTGGCCTCGACCCGTGGCACGGCTACCGGTTCTTCGAGGCGCGAACCGATCCCGATATTGTCGAGAAGTTTCACGCGACCTACGGGGCCGCGACCCGCGCGCAAATCCTCCAGGACCTCGCCGGGACGATGGACCTCTTCGGCGATCTGGCTCGTACCGTGGCCGTCCGCTTCGGCTATCCGTACCCGGAGCGGGCCGAAACGCACGTTCGCGTCTGGATTCGGGAGACGGTCCCTGACACACTGTGACGAGTGACAAGTATCCACAATGGTGTTTTATGGCTGGTTTGTCATGTCGAGCTTGGGAGAAATGACGAGTTTACTTGGATACAGTACTTGGTGCGGTGTCCATGGATCTTTGTCATTCCGACGAAGGAGGAATCTTGGTTCTGCCATAGGGAGGCCAGAAAGATTCCTCGCAAGCTCGGAATGACAATTTATCCTGGAAACAGTATTCAGATGCTGAAACCAGCGGAAAGGGCAACCACGGCATGGCATTCACGGTCAAGAAACGGGGCAAGCTGACCTACTACTCCAGCGGCGACCGCCCGGTGCTCTCGGCACTGGTGACTGAAGAGCAAGCGGACGGCGACCTGAGGATCCATTTCGCCGGCCTGACCGGCGGCTACTCCGCCAAGGGTGTCCTCGGGCTCGACGAGCTGGTGACGATGGAACCGCTCAAGGAAGTGCCGCTCGTCTTCCGCTCATGGGAGAAGTGGCTCCAGGACGCCGGGATCTGCGCATCGCTGGACGACATCGATTTCATCGAAGTCCACGCCTTCGGCTGCCAGCCGAAGAGTCCGAGCCCGTTGACCGATCCGGCGGGCTACGCCGCCGAGCAGACGCGTCTGCGCAAGGAGTACGCGGAAGCGTATTCCTCGTTCTTCGCCGACAATTACCCGGACCACGGCGTTCCGTGCCGGTTCACGGTTCACCTCGTCGATGTCCCGGACGCCGCCGCGTCGTACGAGTTCTACAGTGTCGGCTTGTTGCAACGAAACCGATCCTGACCGGGGAGCGGGCCACGAGCATCACAGGATCTGGAGCAAGCAACACCATGTCGAGCCACGAAGCGGCACCGCCCAACGAGCAGACGGAACTGGTGCATCAGGAGGCGATCGAGGTCGCCGAGGATTCCCACAGTGGATCGGTCCTGGCCTTCATCGAGATTCCGCGCGGTTCGCGCAACAAATACGAGTACGACGAGGAGCGCGGCTCGTTCAAGCTCGAACGCGTGCTCTATTCATCTGTCCACTACCCGACCGACTACGGGTTCATTCCCGACACGCTGGCCGAAGACGGTGACCACCTCGACATCCTCGTGCTGGTCCAGGAGCCAACCTTTCCCGGTTGCCTGATCGAGGCCAAGCCGCTCGGAGGGCTGGACATGGCCGACGAGAAGGGCCCGGACTTCAAGGTGCTGGCGGTGCCGGTCGACGATCCGCGCTACCACCACGTCCAGACGCTCGAGCAAATCGGCGATCACTGGCTCCGGGAAATCGAGACGTTCTTCGACACCTACAAGCTCCTCGAACCCAAGCAGACCGAAGTGCTGGGCTGGCACGACGAGGCGAAGGCGCGGGAAATGATTGCCCGCTGCCGCGCCCGGTATCGCGAAGCCCGGAGGACGTAGAGGCCAGTCACGGCCCGGCGCCGCGCTTGCCGCCGGGGCGGCGATGCCCTATACTATCTTTTGTAAAGTATTGGAATCGCGGGGTGTGGCCCAGGCGTGGGCTGAACACCCGGATCACGGAAAGGGACGAGCCGCATGGCAACCGACACAAGCAAACTGGAGGGTTTTCGGCAGCGCAAGGATGTCTTCTTCAAGGAGCACGCGCAGTCGCCGTTGAGCGATGCCCAGAAGGACGTCTTTACGAACCTGAACTACTTCCCGGAAAACCCGGACCTGAAACTCGCGCTCGAGATCGACAGCTCGGGCGAGGGGATCGGTGAAGTGATTACGATCGGCACAGTCAATGGCGACGCCAAGCAGTACACCCGGGCCGGGCGCGTCCACTTCACCGTCGATGGCCAGGACGCCACGCTTACCGTGTTCCGGGAGCAGACGCGCGGGCACTTCTTCGTGCCGTTCCGCGACGCCACGGCGGGTCAGGAAACCTACGCGGTTGGCCGTTACCTGGAGCCGAAGCTGCTGCCGGACGGCCGGCTGAGTTTCGACCTGAACCTGGCGTACAACCCCTACTGCGCCTACAACACGGGCTGGTCCTGCCCGATTCCCCCGTTCGAGAATGTGCTCAAGGTACCGGTCAGGGCCGGGGAAACCGTCCCTAACCTTCCCGAAGACGAGCGCCCCGCGCACTAGCGGACGGTGCCCACTGGGGCTGGCGATCCTGGAGATGTGGCCCCGTGCAGATCATCGTAATGGGTTATGCACATTGCGGATTTCCGTAGGGGCGGACCCCGGTCGCATACGGTAGCTACGCGACGACACGCAGGGTGTCCGCCCGGATGTTGGCAAATGGAGAACTCGGATTCGCGCGACAAGGGCGGACACCCTGTCACGCGACCGGCCACATCCGGCATGCGATCGGGGTCCGCCCCTACGCCGTCTCTGTTCATACGGCTTGCATCGCCCCAACGGTGATGCGTAGGACAAGGCAAGGGGCGAGCAATGTT
Organism: Chloroflexia bacterium; assembly: GCA_013696265.1. GTDB lineage: Bacteria > Chloroflexota > Chloroflexia > Thermomicrobiales > UBA6265 > JACCYX01. The sequence continues at coordinate 2,095 of JACCYX010000331.1, read as the reverse complement.
TTGCTCGCCCATTGCCTTGTCTGGTCTGGTGACCTGGTTCAGCCCCGGTTGGCGTGCGCGCCGGTAACGAACTGCGAGGCCAGCCACCGGGTAAAGGCGTCCGCCACGCGATTCGCTTCGTCCGGTTCAACGTTGCCGACGATCGTTCGGCTCAACAACCGGCCAAACGCCTCGCGCGGCCACTGGAAGCGCGCCCGGCGCTCCTCGGCGAATGTGCAACTCACCGGATCGAACCGCAATTCGGCGACGACCCAATCGCTCGCCTCTTCCGCGACCAGGTAGAGAATCTGGCCAGCCTGCAGGACAAAGGGCAGGCTATCGGTAAGTGTCGCCGCGTCGGCCCTTGCGGTCTGGATGGGCAAGTTCGAAACGCCCTCATCGGTCATCGACGCCTCGCGTCGATCGGCCCCGCGGGCCGTCTCCTGGTGGTTGTTGTCAGCGGCGTTCGTGGCGGACGAGGCGGGATTGGTACACGAATCATCGGGACAGGACGAAAAGCCGGCGTGGTTCATGGTGAAATTTCCTTGTTCCACTTGCTCGGTGAGACTGCCTGCACCTGGGAGAACAGCATTGTTCGACAAGGGGAGCCATCGACCGCGGGTGTGCAAGCATCGGTGATCCCCCAAGCGTAGCATTCGGGGGCCGCTTCAAACAAGGAAGCATTAGCCACACATCCCCTCCTGATTTGGCGAATGGCGCTCCCGATCCATTGTCCCACCGGCACTTCCGTGATACATGGTGGCGCCAACCCCGAGTGTTGTGCCGTTCAGGCGCCAATGACCAGTGGAGAAAACGAAAATGCCCCGCGAGACACGCGATCCAGAAGCCGGTGGGGCCCCGCTCGCCGGCGGGAACTCATCGCCAATACGGACGGGATCGACATCGCCGCCGGCGCGTTTCGCTTGCGCGTCAGCAACGTTCCGCTGTACCGGGTGGCGGGCGGCGCGCTCCTCCAGGGAATCCGGCTTCGGATCGAGGAGACCGGCTACGAAGCCATGCTCGATGTCTCGATCAGGCTGGGCGATGTCGTACTCGACATGCGATCGATCGCGACCGGCGCCACCGCCACCGAGTTCCTGTTCGTGCCCGAGGTGACAAGCGAAACGACCCACGCGATCGAGGTCGCGAGCGGCGTCGAATCCCTGGCGGCCGTTCCATTCTTGGTCGTTCCGCAACGGAAGTGGACGATCCACCTCGTCCATCACTCCCACTACGATATCGGCTACACCGATACCCAGGTCGATGTCCTTGCGTCCCAGCTCACCTTCATCGACGATGCTTTGGAGATGGTCGCGGCCACTGACCACCTGCCGGAAGAGGCCAGGTTCCGGTGGAGCATCGAGGTCGCCTGGCCGCTTCGGCACTGGCTGCGCACGCGGCCGAAATCCGCAATCGACGAACTCGTACGCCGGGTTTGCGAGGGTCGGATCGAGATCAACGCCTTGCCCTTCAGCAGCCTTTTCGTTCGACGAGCTGGCCCGCCAGTTCGACCTCGTGCGGGATCTGCGCCGGGAGCTGGGCGTCGAGATCGTCACCGCCATGCAAACCGATGTGCCGGGGGCGACGGTCGGGTTCTCGACATTGCTGACGGACGCCGGGATCAGGTTCCTCGCGGTCGCCCACAACTACGCCGGACGCTCGATCCCCCACCTGATCGACGGCCAGGACCTGACCCGCCCTTTCTACCGGCGGACCCCGGACGGCGACCAGGTGCTCACCTGGTACACCGATACGCTCTATGGCTCGGCGTACATGGAGGCCCTCAAAATCGGTCTTGGCGACGGGTACGACGACGTGCTTATGAGCCTGCCCGAGTACCTCAACGCCCTCGCCCAGCGCAATTATCCTTACGGCGGAGCCGAGGATTGGCTCTCAGGATCGCTGCTCGGCGTGGAACCCGCCCGTGCTGGCTACCCCTACGACATCCTCCACCTCCGGGTGCAGGGCGCGCTTGGCGACAACGCGCCTCCCTCCCTCCTGCCCTCGGTAATCGTCGAGGAGTGGAACGCGGCCTGGGCGTATCCAAAGCTGGTCATGTCAACCAATCGCGCGTTCATGGAAGTCGCCGAGGAGCGGATCGGGAACGACCTCGATA
>JACCYX010000092.1 GCA_013696265.1 Chloroflexia bacterium | reverse complement strand
TGAGTGGTATCTGTTCAATCGTTCCCAACGTCGAAAACAATGGTGGTCCCGTTCACTCATTGCCGGAGTCCGGCGCTTGGAATCTTCGCTTCGGGTTATCTGATACGCAATATACAATCCTCAATCTGCAGTGTCAAGCGGCGCGGCGCGGCGTGCCGTCAAACGTCTGCCGCGTAGTCGCGCGTGTGCGCTTCCGCGAGGTACCTGGCGAGGAGCGCGATGCACCGATCGACGTCGGCGATAGCGACGGTTTCGTTCACCGTGTGGATATAGCGCGCCGGAATCGAGAGCGTCACCACCGCCACGCCGGATCGGAGCCGTTGGATCATCGAGGCGTCGGTGCCGCCGTGATCGAGCACTTCGAGCTGGAGCGGGATGTCGAGTTCGCGGGCGATGTCTCGCAGATGCCGAACCAGACCGCGATGGCTGATCTGGGTCGTGTCCATGACCTTGATCGCGGGGCCATCGCCAAGCCGGGTCACTTCCTGGTCCGGACTGGCGCCGGGGATGTCGTTGGCCACGGTCAGATCGAGGGCGACGCAGATGTCGGGATCGATGTCGTACCCGGCCACGACGGCGCCGCGCGACCCCACTTCTTCCTGGGTCGTGGCCACCGCGACAATCGTCGATCCGTGCCCTCCCAAGTGGCGCATTGCCTCGATCTTCACGTAGAGCCCGAGCCGGTCATCGAGCGCCCGGCTCACGATCCGGTCATCGGTCGCGTTCAAGTCACGGTCGAGCGTCACCATGTCGCCGATCTCGATTTCCTCTGCCGACGAACCGACATCGACGAAGAGATCTCGTACGTCGGGGCGTTTGAGGTCGGTTGGCGGACCGAAATGGAGCGGATCAACGGTTGTCTCGATAACACCCTGAACAAGGTCCTCGGTTGCCGTGTGGACGATGACTCGTTGCGCCAGGAGCACACGGGGATCAAAACTGCCGAGTGGTTGCAGGCGCAGGAATCCCCGCCTGTCCACGTGGCGAACGAGGAAGCCGATCTCGTCCATGTGGGCGGCAATCAGGATCGTGGGACCGCTGGTGCCGCGCTTGGTGGCGATCAAGTTGCCGAGGCGATCGACGCGAACGTCATCGACCAGTGGTTCCAGTTCTTCCCGGACGATCGCCCGGACCTGGCGTTCGAAGCCGGCGACGCCCGGCGCGGCGGTCAGCCGCCTGAGGAGATCGAGATTCACGCGTTCGATCCCTCCAGCAGGACGATCCCGTAGAGCGGCACGTTCTCCAGCGTCACGCGGTACTGGTCGCCGTCACGAGCCATCGACCCGGCGAGTTCTCCGACTGGCGAGAAACACCTGACCGAATCGAAATCGCCGTCGAGGCGAACCGTGAACTCCAGCTCGGGCAGCACCGGTACGGCGTCCGCCTCGTCGTCGTGGTCGTAGCGGATGATATGGATGGCGACGCCACGCTCGACCGGAACGATGTTCACCGCCAGGTTCACTTCGGCGTGCCAGGTCACTTGCGTTTCATCGGCCAGTGCATCGACCGTGAACGCCTCGACGATCGACGTAGCCGGATCATCGGCGATGGCGCGCCGTTGCTCGTCTTCCAGGTTCTCGCCCGGGATTCCGGTGGCGACGATTCGCCCGCCGCCGACGAGAAACCTTGCCAAAGCATCGGCCTGGGGTTCGGTCAGGAAGTCGCAGTAGGGCAGGATGACGGTTCGGTACTGGTCGAGTTCGAGATTCTCCTCCAAGTCCGCGCGCAACGTGCCTTCGGGAAAGAAGTGAACGTCATATGGTTGACGCGCGTCGGCGAGGCACTCGCACACTTCCCAGAATGGGAGGCGATTGTTGCTCACCGCGTTCTCGGGGTTATTGGCGATGTCCTCCGGCCGGGCGCCGCCGTAAAAATTGCTCTCGACGCTGTAGATCACCGCGGTGTCGGCCAGCGATGTTGGCGCGTAGAGGAACTCGTGATCGGCCAGGAATCCCTGAATCTCGACGCAGAGGTCGTGCGGCGCGTAGAACGCATCCTCTTGCACGCTGCCCATCCACGAGCCATACGGCACGCTCATGTTCGTGCCGAGCGCGGCCGCTTCGTAGAGGGACATTCGGAAGAGATCGTAGCCCTGGCCCCGCTGGAGCTTGGCGACCAGTTCGGGCACGATGCCACCGTACGGGTTCTCGACCACAACCACCGGTTTCTCACCAGCGAAGCCGCGAATGTAGCGATACCAGGTTGGTTGCCGGTACCGAGTGTTCCGCATCTCGGTCATGATCAGGTCGACTTCGGGCTCGAGCGCGTAGT
>JACCYX010000296.1 GCA_013696265.1 Chloroflexia bacterium | reverse complement strand
GTGAGGTCGAACGAACTGGCGACCGCGGCCAGCCGCTCCAGATTTGTCGCAACTTTTTGGTAGCCATCCTCGTCCAGCGATGCCGAGCCGTCGGCCGGCACCGAGCCAGCGATCGCGACCCGGTGCGAACGCAATGAGTCGGCGACGATCAGGTGGCGGGCACCGATGCCGTGGAGCGTTTGCAGGTAGGGAATCACCGCCTTGAGGTCGTGCTCGAACCGCTCGGTGTCGACGAAATCGATCCAGCGATAGGCGCCGGAGAAGGTCATGCCACGCGCGGCGCGTTCCCGGTTGAGCACGTTGATGTCACTACCGAAGCCCTGATCCCACTCTGTCTCGAAGTAGCCCGCATCCCGCATTTGGTCGAGTATGGCCGGGAATGGCACGAATGGCCGCCAGTCGGCGAGGTCGTTATTGTTCCAGTTCACGGGCGCGGTGCCGATGCGCAAGCCGCCCTCTTCTTCATGTTCCTGTTTTTGCGCATTGGCGGTCATCGTGTTCTTACCTTCGGAGACACTTTGTAATTTCTGGCCCCGGCTAGCCGGGGCCAACCAGCGCCTGGGTCAGCGCCGGGAGATCGGCGAAGACGTAATCGGGCAGGACTTCGGCGGACGCGAGATCGGGGCGTTGCGACACGCCAGTCAGCACCAGGGCCGTCTTCAGCCCGGCACGGTGGCCGGAAAGGATGTCGGTGTCGAGCCGGTCCCCGACCATCACCGCTTCTTCCGGCCGGACCCCGAGGTGCTCGATGCCCTTGAGCATCATCAGCGTTTCTGGCTTGCCAACCACGATCGGAAGACGGCCGCTGGCGGTGGAAATAGCGGCTACGATACTGCCCGCCCCCGGTTGCATGCCGGTTTCGTGCGGTAGCGTCGCGTCGGCATTGGTCGCGACGTATTTCGCTCCGCCACGAATGGCGTCGCTAGCGCGTTGGAGCTTGGCGTACGTGAAATCGAGATCGAGCCCGACCACCACCGCGTCGATCCGCTCGTCCGGGTCGTCCGTCACGTTCTGGAACGACGTGCCGGTGAAGATTTGCTCACCCAGGGCCGGCATGCCGACGATCAGGATACGAGCATCCGCGTCGATCTCGCCGAGGAGATAGTCCCTGGTGGCCGTGGCCGAGGTCTGGATCCGCGCTTCGTCGACCTCGACGCCCATTTCCGCCATTCGCAGGACGTAGCTTGCCGGTGTCGCCATCGAGTTGTTGGTCGCCAGCAGGAACGGAATACCCCGCACGGTCAATCCGTTGAACAGGTCCACGACCCCCGGCAGTGGGGATCGCCCTCGATACAGCACGCCATCCATATCGAAAATGAATGCCTTCGCCTCCCGCAAGCCGGGGTTTGGGACCGGGATCGTGGCGGCATCGAGTGCGGATTCAGTCATCGTGCGGACTCCCTGACGGACGAGGGGTCATGAGTTGCCGTTCAGGGCGCTTACCAGGGCGTCGTTGAACTGGGGCAGGTCGCCGGGGACGCGAGAGGTGATGAGGTTGCCGTCGATGACAAGCGCTTCATCGACATAATTGCCACCCGCGTTCCTCACATCGTCCCGCACCTTGTTCACGGCGGTCAGGGTGCGGCCCCTGAGCACGTCGGCCGAAATCAGCAGTTGGGCCCCGTGACAAATGGCGCCGACCGGCTTCGAGGATTCCGTGAACGCCTTGGTCCAGGCCACGGCCCCACCGTCGATGCGGAGGTTCTCAGGCGCCCCGCCGCCTGGGATGAGCAGCATGTCGAAATCGGCCAGAGTAACGTCCTTAAAGGTCGTGGTCGCTTCAAGCACCGCGCCCTTCTTGCCCTCGATCGGGCCAGTCTCGGTGCCGATGATCGTGATCTCCGCGCCGGCGCCTTCGAGGGCCTCGATCGGGGACGTGGCTTCGATGTCTTCGAAGTTTTTTGCCAGTACGACCGCGACGCGCTTTCCTGTATTGGCCATTTCGGTGACACTCCCGTCATGCGTGTGGGCCGGATGCCCGGACCTGTTGCGGATCATTATCCTTCTAGCCTATCAGGAATCGTGACGGGAGAGTGGGTTGGCATGGGCAAGTGGATTCCCGATCTGGATGACGTGGCCGGTTTGTCCGCGAACGAGCGACTGGTTCTGGATTGCATTGATGAGGACGCGGTCATCGCGTTTCACCGGGGCCTGGTGCAAATTCCTTCAGTGAACCCCCCAGGCGACGTTCGGGAGGCGATCCACTATTGCGAGGCGCCGCTGAAGTTGGCCGGGTTCAGTACCGAAGTCGTCTCGACTGATGAGATCATGCCGAACCTGATCGCCCGGTTCGGGCCTGAGAGAGGCCCGGTGCTCGGGTTCAACGCCCACGTCGATGTGGTTCCCATTGGCGAGCGGTCGGCCTGGCGGCACGATCCGTTCGGGGCCGAAATCGAAGACGGGAAGATCTACGGGCGCGGCGCCGGGGACGACAAGGCGAGCGTCACCGCCCAGGTGATGGCCGGTCTCGCCCTCGCGAAGTGCGGCGTCCCACTCACGGGTCAACTGGTTATCAACGAAGTCGCGGACGAGGAAGCCGGCGGTTTCAAGGGGGCGGCGTTCGTCAGTGAGCGGGAATTCTTTACGCCCGACTTCATGATCGTCGGAGAACAGACGTTCAACGGGATTGCGCTTGGCGAGAAGGGTGCCTCTCCGACCCGGATCACGGTGCGTGGCCGCACCGCGCACGGCGCCCTGCCCTGGGAAGGGGCGAACGCGATCGAGGCGATGGCCGAAATCATCGTGGCGCTTCGGCGCGACTACTGGCCGGTGGTCGCGACCCGCACCAGCCCGATCTTTCACCCTTCGTCGGCGTCGGTAAATCTCTTCGAAGGCGGAATCAAGTCGAACGTCGTCCCGGATTTCGCCCAGATCTACGTCGATCGCCGCCTGGTGCCGGGCGAACAACCAGCCGAGGTGGTCAAGGAAATCGAGGCGATCGCAATGGAGGCGGTCGCCGCCTTGCCGGGCATCACGGTGGAGGTCGGGGAGGTGTATCCCGGCGGAGAGGCTACGAGCACGCCGGCGGAGAGCCCGCTGGTGAAGGCGATGATCGGTGCGAACCAGCGGCTGGGGCTCTCGACGGAACTCGGCGGGTTCAGCATGGCCACTGACGGGCGCTTCTGGGCGCGGCAGGGCATCCCGACCATCATCTACGGTCCGGGCGATCCGAAGCTGGCGCATGTGCCGGACGAATGGATCGGTATTGACGAGTTGCTCCAGGCGACTCTGGCTTATGCCCTGGCCGCCGTCGCACTCTTGACCCAGGAATCGAGGTAGCCCATGGACGACGTGTTTGCGCACATCGACGCGCACGCTGAAGACTACATATCCCTTTTGCAACGGTTTTGCCACCAGCCCAGCATCGCCGCGCAGGGGGTCGGTATGCAGGAAATGGCCCAAATGGTGAAGGCCGAACTGGCATCGCTCGGGGCCAATCCCGAACTCGTCGATACCAGGGGCGGCTTCCCGGTTGTGTACGGCACCCTGGCCGGAGCGTCGAATCGAACGCTCAGCTTCTATAACCACTACGACGTGCAGCCGGCCGATCCGCTTGACGAGTGGGATTCCGATCCCTGGGCGGCCGAAATTCGCGATGGCCGGATCTGGGCGCGCGGGGTCGCCGACAACAAGGGCAACACCGTGGCCCGGATCGCCGCGATCCGGGCCTGCCAAGCAGTGCGCGGAGAATTGCCGCTCAACGTAAAGTTCATCGTCGAGGGTGAGGAGGAGATCGGATCGCCGCACCTTTACAACTTCGCCGAGGATCACCCCGAGATGTGCGCCGCCGACGCCTGCATCTGGGAGTTCGGCGGCCGCGACATCGATGGCCGGCCCCAGATCCATCTCGGCTTGAAGGGCATCTGCTACGTCGAACTCCGGGCCAAAGGCGCCCGTCACGACTGGCATTCCAGTGTGGCGACCTCCGTGCCGAACCCGGCCTGGAGGCTCGTCTGGGCACTCTCGACGCTCAAGGACCAGAACGAGCGGGTGCTGATCCCCGGATTCTACGACAACGTCGAACCGCCGACTGACGCCGAGCTGGCGGTGCTTGAACGCATCCCCGACACCGAGCGGGAGCGCTTGGACAACCTGGGGATCGACGGCTTCCTTCAGGGGCTCTCCGGCGTCGAACTGGCGCAGCGAGATTACTTCCAGCCGACGTGTACCATTTCCGGTTTCCTCAGCGGCTACACGGGGCAGGGGAGCAAAACTGTGTTGCCGGGAACGGCGATGGCGAAGCTGGACATGCGGCTGGTGGCCAACCAGAATCCGCACGAAATCTACCGGTTGCTCCGGCAGCATCTCGACGAGCAGGGTTTCGCGGACATTGAAACCGAGTTGCTCGGCCCCGGCTTTCCGGCCAGGACCCGGTTCGACGCACCTATCGCGAAGGTGGTCGCGGAGACGTACACGGAACTTTACGGGCAGGAGCCGGTGATCTACCCGACCTCGGCCGGTTCCGGGCCGTGGTATCAAATCTGCAGCCAGTTCGGGATCGACGCCTGCACGGCGGGAGTGGGTCACGGCCGCTCCCAGGCCCACGCCCCGAACGAGAACATCTACATCGACGATTTTATTCTGGGCATCAAGCACATCGTCGCCATCATGGACCGCTTCGCGGCAGTTCAGGCTGAATGACGTCCTGGCCACTTCGTTCGGTTGTCTGGTAGTGGCAGTCCCGGGCTTGCGAGGGACTGACACTACCAAAGATACGAAGGCTTACTCAAGGGACATCCAATGAAACAATCAAAGGCGATCAAGACCGCGTTGGCCTATGTGCCCCAATTCCTGGAGTTTCAGCAGAGATACATGCCGTATGTCGGCGCCCAGGTGGCTGTGCGGGTGGATGGCGATTTGCTGTTCAACGAGGCCTATGGCTATGCCGATTTGGAGCACGCGACGCCACTGACGGTCGACCATCTCTTCCGTATCGCCTCGCACTCGAAAACCTTCACCGGCGTCGCGTGCATGCAACTCGTGGAGGCGGGTAAGCTGCGGCTCGATGATGTCGCCAGCGTCCACGTCCCGGACCTGGCCGGGTCGCCGATGGGTGGCGCTACGGTCAGGGAGTTGCTCGCCCACGGTTCCGGCATGATCCGCGATGGCGACGACAGTTCCTTCTGGGTACTGGATCGGCCGTTTCCCGATCGCGCCGAGTTGATGAAGACGATCATGAAGCACGGCAAGGTGCTGGCGCAGAACGAGCATTTCAAGTATTCCAACATTGGGTACTCGTTGCTTGGACTGATCATCGAGGCGGCGTCCAGGGTCCCATATCGCGACTACGTGACCAGGAACATTGTCGAGCGGCTCAAGTTGGAGAACACCGGACCCGACCTCGACATTGACCGCATTGACGATTACGCGAAGGGCTACACCAGCCGCGCTCACGGACCGGTCCGGATCGAAATCGAGCACATCGACACGTTCGCGGAGAGCGCCGCCACCGGCTTCTACTCGACGGCCTCGGAACTCTCGAACTACTTTCAGGCGCACCTCGATGATGATGATCGGTTGCTGTACGACGAGTCGAAGCGCCGCATGCGCCAGGTGCAGTGGACCGTGACCGACGACGCATCGTATGGGCTGGGACTCAGCATCACCAAGGTAAACGGGCGTACCTATGCCGGTCATAGTGGCGGGTATCCCGGTCACATCACGATGTCGAAACTGGAGCTGGAACGCAGGCTATCGATCTCGGTGCTGACCAACAGCAACGATGGCCCGGCGGCCACGCTCTGCGCCGCCATCCTGCACCTGATCGACCTGGCGCTGGCCGAAAACGGCAAGACGGAACCTGGAAAAGCGAAGGATCTCAAGAAGTTCGAAGGTCGTTTCGCTTCGCTGTGGGGCTTGACCGACGTGGTCAACCTCGGCGGACGCATGTACGCCCTGACTCCCACGCTACCCAACCCCGCCGCCGAAGCGACGGAACTCGAGGTGGTTTCCGACACCGAACTCAAGGTCGTGGGCGACAAGGGCTTCGGCAGATATCACGAGATGATGCAATATGCGTTCCGCAAGGACGGCCGGATAAAACAGATTCGCGGCGGCGTTGGATCGGGACTGGTTCCGGCTGAGGAGTTCAGGTTGCCGGAAAAGGTGTTGCGGCCATCGCGGTGACGATGGGAACCAATCGTAGGGCAGCCTACCGCGGTTGCTGGAGGTCGAGGGATTTCGTTTCGATGACCGGCAGCACCATCTTCAGGAAATCCTCGACCGGCATCGCGCCGAGGTCTTCGCCCGAGCGCAAGCGGACCGCGACGGCCCCAACCTCTTCCTCCCGCTTGCCGATGACCAGCATGTACGGAACCTTCCGCAACTGCGCGTTCCGGATCTTGGCC